>CAZCMC010000295.1:0-2305 GCA_964499665.1 uncultured bacterium
TCCGCTCGGCTAAAATGAACGACCTCGATGTGCTTTCGGACAAGGCGATACACCGCTTCGGCCCGATCGAGCTTCCGAGCAACCAAGACCTGCTCCTCCAGCCAGTAATCGAGCAGGTCCCACCGATAGCTGAACGAGGGTTCATATCGCTCCTCCGTTTTCACAATCCAGAGGCCCCGCTGCAACTCTCCCATTGCCCGTTCGAACTCCCGGGTGTGCTCCGGCGCCTTCAGTCGGCAGGTCGCCCGGAGCTCCGGGGTGTACTGCGGGTGCATCTCCTGAAGCGCATCCATCACGACCCTAGCCGTCCTGGTCATACGGCCGGCACGGTAATCGCTCAGATAGTCGCCACTCCCTTTCTCGCCGCGGATCAGCCGGAAGAAGGCGGGGAAGCATTCGAGGGAGACCAGGGTTGGCCGCCCCTTCAGCAGCTTGCCGTAATAGACCCGCTTTTTCGCCGGCAGCAGGTCCTTCAACAGCCAGGTGAGTCCGACGTATGGGTCAGTATGGGTGTGCTTCGGGAAACGTGGGTTGCGGCGACCGCACACAGCCACCCACAGGCAAGGAAGCGGTTCACGGACGCGATGGAAGGTGGAGCAGAAGCCGATCTCGGTGATGAAGGCCAGGGCGGAGCGCTCGCCGCGGACCCGAAGCCTGGGGATCCGGCGGAAGGTTTTGTCTCGTAGTCGCTCGAGCGCCTCCCGCGTCAGCACGGAAGAGACTTTCATGCTCGTTTACGCCGACAGAACTGACATTGCCTTCTCGTTCCCCTCATCCCTGCCTTCTCCCCTGAGGGGAGAAGGGGAGGTTGAGAGAGGATGATCGACCAGGGCGCGTCCCCGCTTTCGCCAGGAGCCTCGTCTCGTTGACCAAGAGGTGAGCGCGCCGAGTCGGTTCGGGCAATCGGTAGCCGGCAAAGGTATCGAGGACTGTCTGTACGGCGGCATCCAGACTGATCCGATCGCCCTGAGAAACATAGACCGGCGCCACGCCATGTCTGGTCCGCACGACTGCGCCGATCTGCTCGCCTCGATCGAGGAGCGGTTCGACGCTCCCTCGACGTTTAGGCGGCGTCCGGTGCGTGCCCACCAGGAGGCTCTTGGCGCAGCCGATCGAGGGGAGGTTGAGCAGCAAGCCCAGATGACACGCGATCCCAAAGCGACGAGGATGGGCAAGGCCGTGGCCATCGCAGATCAGGCAGTCCGGCCGCGTCTTGAGTTTGGTCCAGGCCTCGATGACGGCCGGCGTCTCTCGGAATGAAAGGAGCCCCGGGATGTACGGGAACCGGGCAGTGACGGCCGCTGTGGCGGTCTCCAGCACCTGTCGCCCATCGGCGCTCATGACAACGACCCCGGCGAACATCAGGTTTGAGGCTTGATCGTACGAGACATCTATGCCGGCGACGGTCGCGAAGGGCCCGCTCCCATCGAGGCGAAGTCGAGCGCGGAGCCGCAGTTGGATCGCCATCGCCTCTCGCGGCGAGACATTCCAGGGGTGCGGGACTCGAACGCGCATCAGGGCTGCGAGAGATCACGGGCGGCCGCGATAGGATCGGTCGGACCGTACCCCTTGCCGAGCGGAAACCCATGACGGATGGCGGCAGTGACGAACCGCTTGGCAGCCGCGACAGCCTCGGGCACCGTACTTCCCTTCGCCAGATGCGCGGCGATGGCCGCGGAGAACACACAGCCGGTCCCATGGGTGTGGGGTGTATCGATCCGCTCGGCATCAAGTTCGGTGAAGGCATTCCCGTCGAACAGCAGATCGATTGCGCGACCCTGGAGGTGTCCCCCCTTCACGACGACGTATCTGGGGCCGAAGCTGTGGATCTGCCGAGCTGCCTGCCGCATCTCTTCGATCCTGGTGACTGTGAACCCCGACAGCGCCTCGGCCTCCGGCACGTTTGGCGTGACCACGAGAGCCAATGGGAGGAGACGCTCGATAACCGCTTTGACAGCATCAGGTTGAAGGAGCGGCGCGCCGCTCTTGGCCACCATCACCGGATCGACAACCAGCCGCTCGATCCGGTGCGCCTTCACCTTCGCTGCAACGATGTCGATGATCCCGGCGTTGGAGAGCATCCCGGTCTTGGCGGCGTCGATGGCGATATCTTCGAGGACCGAATCGATCTGTCGGCCGACGAACTCCGGCGGCAGGTCGTGGACCCCCTGGACGCCCACGGTGTTCTGGGCCGTCACGGATGTGATCGCCGTTGTCCCGAACACGCCCAGGGCGGCGAAGGTTTTCAGATCGGCCTGGATCCCCGCGCCGCCTCCGGAATCCGAGCCTGCGATGGTCAGCGCCC
>CAZCMC010000296.1:0-2302 GCA_964499665.1 uncultured bacterium
GGACAGGTCTTAACCCGGATCTGGTCGCCGACCTGGCAGTGAGGCAAAAAACATGAAGCGGATCGGGATCATCGCCAAGCCGCACAAACCAGAGGCCCGAACGATCCTTCAGGAGCTGCTTCCCTGGCTGGAGGCCAGGGGTGTGGAATCAATCCTGGATGAAGACACAGCCAGCCTGGCCGGGAAGTCAGGCGGTCAGCCGAAGGCCGATCTCCCCGGGCTCGTGGATCTTCTCCTCGTGTTGGGGGGTGACGGAACACTCCTGTCGGTGGCCCGCTTGGTGGGGGCCAGGGATGTGCCGATCCTCGGCATCAACCTGGGCGGCCTCGGCTTTCTGACCGAGGTGACCTTGGAGGAGATCTACCCAACCCTCGACGCGGTCTTCCAAGGGACCTATGGCGTCACCCAGCGGATCTTGCTGAGCGCCGCGGTGCGCCGACAGGGAGAGCGGATCGGCGAGTATATCGCGCTGAATGACGCCGTCATCAATAAGGGCACGCTGGCCCGCATGATCGAGTTGGAGATCCATATCGATGGCCAGTATGTGACCACCTTGCGGGCTGATGGTCTGATCCTCTCGACCCCGACCGGCTCGACTGCCTATTGCCTGGCGGCGGGTGGCCCGATCGTCTACCCGACCCTCCGCACCCTGGTCCTTGCCCCGATCTGTCCTCACATGCTGACGTTCCGCCCGCTCGTCATCCCCGACACCGCAAAGGTGGAGATCGTTCAGGCGTCAGCCGATGAGAACGCCTATCTGACCCTGGACGGCCAGGTCGGCTTCACCCTCCGTCATCATGATGTGATCGAGGTGGGCCGTTCAGACCATACGATCACGCTTATCAAGGCTCCCGGGAAGAACTACTTTCAGATCCTTCGGGCCAAGCTCAAGTGGGGCGAACGGTAACGCCGTGCTCCGCGAATTGAGCATCACGAACTTTGCCCTGATCGACGAGCTGCGCGTGGAGTTCGGCCCGGGGTTCAATGTCCTCACGGGCGAAACCGGCGCCGGCAAATCGATCATCATCGACGCGTTGGGGTTGGCCCTGGGGACAAGGGGCGAGGCGGAGCAGATACGCACCGGGGCCGAGGAGGGCAGGGTAGAGGCCGCCTTCGATCTGGATGACGAGGAGGCTCGCCGTCTGCTGGCGGAAGGCGGGATCGAGTGTCCGGCTGACGAGTTCCTCGTGGTTCGGCGTCACCTCCTGCGAGAGGGAAAGAGCAAGGCGTACCTGAACGGCCGTCTCACGTCTGCGGCGTCACTTCGCGGCCTCGCCGAACTCCTGATCGAGGTCCATGGCCAGCACCAAGGGGCCCTCCTGACTCAGCCGCATCGCCAGCGCCTCCTGCTCGACGCCTATGCCGGGCTGGCCGGTGACGTGGCAGCCTTCCGCGCTCTCTACAGCCGGCGGCAGTCCCTTCGTGTGGAACTGGACTCCTTGGTGGCGGGGGAGCGGGAGAAGGCGCAGCGTCTCGACCTGCTTCAGCATCAGCGAGGGGAGATCGCTGCCGCCCGACTCTTCGAGGGCGAGGAAGAGGAGCTGATTCAGGAGCGGACGATCCTCGCCCATGCCGAGAAGCTGCATGCGGCGGCGCACCTTGGATACGAAGGGCTGTACGGGGAGGAGGGCTCGGTGGCGGGTCGCATCGCCGCGATCCTGTCGAGACTCCGCGAGGCGCAGGCGATCGATCCCAGGTTGAAGGAGGTGGTGGATGCCTGCGAGGCCGGCATCGCCTCGGTCGAAGATGCGGCACACCAGCTCAGGGACTACAGGGAGCGCGTGGCGTTTGACCCCGAGCGCCTGGAGCAGGTGGAGGCGCGCCTCCATGAGATCGGGAAATTGAAGCGGAAGTATGGCGCCTCGATCGCGGAGATCCTCAAGTTTGCGGCGTCGGCTGAAGAGGAGCTCCAGCGCCTGATGAGCTCGGAAGAGCGCGGACAGGAGCTCGAACGGGAACTCGCGTCCGTGGAAGCCCTGTTGCAGCAGCAAGCGGCTGCCCTCACGGAAAAGCGCGCGGCCGCAGCCGGCCGATTGGCGGGAGCGGTGCGCCAGGAGCTGCAGGCCCTGAAGATGGACAAGGCGGCCTTTGAGGTTCAGGTCACGCCTCGTCCTGGAGCCGGCGGTTCTCGCCTCGAGGCCAGCGGAGCGGATGACGTGGAGTTCCTGATCGCGCCGAACCCCGGCGAGGAGCTGAAGCCGCTCGGCCGGATCGCCTCTGGGGGAGAGTTGTCCCGAGTGATGCTTGCCGTGAAGGCGATCCTCGCGGCCTCCGACCGGATCCCGACACTGATCTTTGATGA
>CAZCMC010000297.1:0-2280 GCA_964499665.1 uncultured bacterium
CCCTCCCCATAGGACCCATCGATAGTCAGAACCGCTGACAATCTCATGCCATTGCCCAGAAAGTCCCCCTCACCTTCATCCTCTCCCCCACCTGGGGAGAGGAGGCGTGAGTGGGCTGTGACGAACTTTCATGCCCATGGGAGCACCGAAGGCGCATGAGGTATTGCTTCTTTACGACGCCTGCTTCTGGGCGAGCCTCTCCCGGAACTTTGCCAGGCTGACGACAATCCGCTCGTTCTGCCCCTCAGCGATCTTCTCCCGGTCGTCTCGGGCCTCCAGGTCGAACAGCAGCCGGCGGCCGTCTATCTCCCTCAGGGTCGCTCTCACCCTCACGGTCATCCCGACCGGCGTGGCCGCGAGGTGCCGTATCGTGACCAGCGTTCCGACCGTCCCCTGTCCTGGCTTGAGATGGAGGGCGGCCAGCGTCCTGGCAGCCTCCTCGGCCCAGGCAACAATGATCGGCGTGGCCACCACGTGAAATCCCTCGTTTCCCAGCCGATGCGCGGTGACCTCCTCACTCACTCGACGCTCTAGCTCGAAGGTCATTCCCGGCTGCAAACCCATCCTCTTCCCCTCTTACGAGCCTGCTCGCTTCTTTGCCACCTTGTCGTGAAAGCGCGCGAGATCGACGATAAACCGCTCGTGGTGGCATTCTGCGATCTTCTCCACTTCGTCGAAGGCCTCGATCCAGAAGACCAGTCGCCTCCCGTCGATCTGCTTGAGGTGGGCCACGACCTTGACCTTGAGCCCGACCGGGGTCGCCGCCAGATGTTTCATGTTCACGACCGTTCCGGCCGTCCCCTGCCCCTCCTGCAGGTGCGGCTGGACGCCGTTCGTCGCCAGCTCTTCCATCCACTCAACCACTTTCGGCGTGGTGAAGACATGGACCCACGGGTTCCCGTGCCGGTCGGATAACTCGGCCTCCGTCACCTTCCGCTCCAACTCAAAAGTCATTCCTTCGCGCAGGCTCATGTACCCCTCCCGTCTCGCGCTCGCCACGCTTCGTGTTTTCTGCGTGATCGTGATCTTCGGGCCTTGTACTACCATCCCGGCCTCACGGTGTCAAGCAAAAGGTCACGGTGCATTCGGCCTTTTCAGGCCTGCTGACTGGCGGAATAATCCTTGACACAATTGTGCGGGAGTGACTAGATTGAGCGGGTCTTGCGGATCACGCGCCGATCCCGCCGCATGCAAGCAAAGGAGCAGACCACTGAGACCGAAGGTCCTCATCACCCGCAAGATATTCGAAGAGTCGATCGCGTATCTCGCTCGGCACTGTGACGTCGACACCAACCAGCGCGATGTTCCACTTACCCCGCACCAGCTCATCCGCAGACTGCAAGGGAAGCAGGGCGCGCTCACGATGCTCACCGATACGATCTCCGACGCGGTCCTGGCCAGGTGCGCCGATCTGAAGATCGTCTCGAACGTCGCCGTCGGATTCAACAACCTGGACGTCAAAGCCGCGAGCGAGCGCGGCGTGATGATGACCAACACGCCCGGGGTCCTCGACGACACTACCGCCGACCTCACGTGGTGTCTGATCTTGGCCGCCAGCCGAGGCCTCATCGACGCCGACAGATACTTCCGGTCCGGGAAATGGAAGGGGTGGGGCCTTATGCAGTTCCTGGGGCGCGACATCCACCACAAGACCCTCGGGATCTGCGGCCTCGGCCGGATCGGAAGACGAGTCGCCAAGCGGGCCAAAGGCTTTGACATGCGGATCCTTTACACCGACCGGACCCGCGCGGCAGAAGAGGTGGAGCGAGATCTGGGTGTCGCCTTCGTCGATAAGCGGACGCTCCTGAAGGAATCGGATGTTGTGACGCTCCACGTCCCGCTTTCCCCGGAGACGACTCACTACATCTCGACAGCGGAGCTGAAACTGATGAAGCCGACCGCTGTTCTGGTGAACTCGTCGCGAGGCCCAGTCGTCGATGAGAAGGCGCTTGTCAGGGCCCTCAGGGAGGGCTGGATCGCCGGCGCCGGCCTGGACGTGTACGAGCGGGAACCCAAGCCCGCGCCGGGACTCACCCGGCTCAAAAACGTCGTCCTGGCCCCTCACATCGGCAGTGCCTCGATGGAGACGCGACTCAAGATGTCCAACATGGCCGCCGAGAATTGCGTCGCCGGCCTGACCGGTCGGCGGCCCCCGAACCTCCTTAACCCAGAGGTTCTGACAGGGGAACTCGAGCGTTTCACAAAAGTCACCCCAGAACAGAAAAAGGAATCGTCATTGCGAGTGAAACGAAGCAATCTGACCTGAAAGGTCATTCCGAG
>CAZCMC010000298.1:0-2267 GCA_964499665.1 uncultured bacterium
TGTAGGCCAGGGAGAGCTCGATCAGAACCAGCGAACCCAGGATATTTACCGAGGCGTCAAACGACGGTTCGGTCATCGACCGCCTCAGGTTGCCCTGAGCCGCGTGGTGGTTGATCACCTCCGGGCGTTCGTCGCGAAAGACCTTCTCCATGGCGTCTCGCTGGCGAATGTCCACCTGGTGGAAGCGGGCCGCAGGGTGAACGTGATCTCGCCGACCCATCGAGAGGTCGTCCACCACGACCACCGCATGGCCCTCTCGCACCAGCGCGTCCACCACGTGCGACCCGATAAACCCAGCGCCCCCTGTAACCAGAATCTTCACGCTTCTGCTCCGCTCAGAAACTCCCCCTGCTCCCTCGCCAGTGCTTGACGTAGGGGCAGGGCCTGTCCTGAGCCTGTCGAAGGGCTTGCCCTGCCCAAGAGGGGCGCAGCAAGCAGCGCCCCTACCCCTCTCAACTCAGATGGCGTTCTTATGGATGAATCCCTTCCAAAGGCTCAGCCAGAGGATCTTCAGATCGAAGGGCAGAGACCAGTGTTCAATGTAGTAGAGGTCGCACTCGATCCGCCTCTCGAGAGAGGTATCGCCCCTCCACCCGTTCACCTGGGCCCACCCGGTAATCCCTGCCTTCACCTTGTGCCGGAGCATGTATTTGGGGATCCGCTTTCGAAACTCCTCGATGAAGACCGGCCGTTCCGGGCGGGGACCCACCAGGCTCATCTCGCCCCTCAGGACATTGAACAGTTGAGGCAGCTCATCCAGCGAGGTCAGCCGCAGCATGGCGCCGATCGACGTTCTGCGCCGGTCGTCCCGGGTTGCCCACACCGCCCCGGTGTCACCCTCAGCGTCGTGTCTCATGGATCGGAACTTCAGCATCTGGAAGGTCCTGCCGTCGAGGCCCATCCGCTCCTGGCGGTAGAGGATCGGGCCGGGCGACGTCAGCTTGACGATGGCCGCAAGCACCAGTTGCACCGGCGCCGTGACCAGGAGGGCGACGCTCGACAGGACGATGTCTATCATCCGCTTGGCGACCAGGTTCCAGCCGTAAGAGGGGGAATCTTGAAGGCTGATCAGGGGAAGGCCTTCGAACTCCTCCACCCCTCCGCGAAGGGTCACGTACTGGTAGAGGTCCGGGATGACATTGATGTCCACGAACCCTTCCTCCAGGCTCCGCAGGATCCCCTCCATCCGACTGTAGGCCTCAAGCGGAATGGCGATGAAGACCCTGTCGATGGATAACTCCCTGACGATCTCCCCCACCTCCTCGTACGTACCGAGGACCTTCAGGCCCTCCACCTCTTCCGACACCATCCTGTGGTCCCCGGCCAGAAGCCCAACGATGCGAAGGCCCAACTCGGGTCGGGCGTGGATCCTGCTCACCACCTTCCGGGCCAACGCCCCCTCGCCTACGATCAGGACGTGGCGGAGGTTGTACCCCCTCCATCTCATCACACGAAGAATCTCGCGGAAGGAGCCTCGGACAAGGCTAACCGACAGAATGCTGAAGACCCAGAAATAGAGGATGACCAGTCTCGAGAACTCGAATTGCTTGAGGAAATAGGTCAGCGCGACGAGTATCAGGACAGCCAAGCTGCACGCCTGAGCGATATCCCTCACCTCGGCGAGGCGCGAGGAGATCCGCCGAGGACGGTAGAGTCCGAAGGCCTTAAAGGCAACGCCCCAGATGATGACGATGAGGGCCAGCAGGACGAGATACGGACGGATCCCCGGGATGCCCCGGTAGACTGGAACCGGGCCACAATGGAAGCGGAGAAAGTACGCCGCGATCCAGCTCGCGCTGATCGCCAGGAGATCAGCAAAGAGCATGAGGCTTTCAAGGAACTGGCTGTATCGCTTCAGCATGGCCGACGGCGGCTGCGCCCTTCACGCGTCCACAGATCGTAGCGCTCGGCAACATAGGCGGCCATCCGCTTCTCGAAGATCGATCGGTCGAAGGTGAGCGCGTGGGCGCGAAGCGCCTCCGGATCGAACCGATCAGCCGACCGCTCATACAGCTCGACCGCCCCGATCAACGCCTCGACCGTCTGCTCGTAGAAGAACACCCCCGTGGGGGTTCGAGGTTCCGGGTTTCGGGCATCGGGTTTCGGGTAGGGGCGACCCGCCGGGTCGCCCCTACTTAACGCGGAACTCGAAACTCGAAACTCGAAACTATTGAGTGGGATGACGGTTTCCGTGACGCCGCCCGCGCCATACGCGATCACGGGACGCCCGCAGGCCATCGCCTCGACCGGCAGGATCCCGAAATCCT
>CAZCMC010000299.1:0-2266 GCA_964499665.1 uncultured bacterium
AGGCACCTCAGGCCATTGCCGACCTCGAATGGTATGTAACCACGAACCCGCAGGCAGAGGATGTCGAGGAGGTTCGGAAGCGGCTGCGGGATTGCCGGCACGCACAGGCGAGCCTGAATTAGTGAAGTAGGAGACGGGAACGATGGAACCGAGTGCGTTCATCAAAGAGCTGGAGGAGGAGAACAACAAGCTGCTGGGCCGGCTCGAGCCGGCAGAGACGCTGATGGTGGAAAGCGGGGGGAGCCTTGACATCGGGCACTTGCTGAAGATAGCCCTCAGGAACGAGATGGAGGCGACTGAGCTGGCAGCCAGGTGGATCGAGAGCACTCCGGAGGTGGACGTGAAGCTCGGTTTCGCCCGACAGGTTGGCGACGAGTCCAAACACTACCGGATGATCGAGGATCGTCTGAGGGACCTGGGGATCGATCTCATCGGATTCGACCCGATCGGCCAAGGGTATGGGGAGCTGTTTCAGTACCTGACCACGCTCACCGACACCGTGGAGCGGCTGGCGGCCGGCCAGTTCACCCGAGAAGCGATCGCCCTCGCCAAGAACCGGCAGTTTATCGAGCTCTGCGAGACCAAGGGCGATTATGCCACTGCCAAGCTATACCGTGAGGTGATCCAACCGGACGAAAAGTACCATCACGAGCTTGGCCGGCGTCTCCTGCAAAAGTACGCTGTTGCCGATGAACAGCAGGAGCGGGCGAGGCTGGCCTCACGAAAAACACTGGAGCTGGCTGAGGAGCTATCGGGTTTGGCCTTAAAGAAGGCCGGGATCCATCACGCCCCTGGCTGCTGAGGGACCAATCTTGCCCGAAGCGATCTGGCGGACCAATGGCTCGTCGGCCGGGGGAAATGCGTAGGCGCCGATCTGTGCCGCGGTCACCCAGCGGTAGGCTGCGCACCCGAGAAGGCGCGGCTCGCCACTCAGGATAGTGCATCGGTAGAATCGGAGGTGGACCCGGCGTTCGGTATCCACGTGCTCGGCGGAGGCAACCTGTTCGTGGACCGCGATCGTCAGCCCCAGCTCCTCCATCACCTCTCTGGTCAGGCAGGCCTCGAAGCTTTCGCCAGGCTGCCGTTTGCCGCCGGGAAACTCCCAGAGCCCGCCGAGATGAGCGCCATTCCGTCGCTGGGTGATCAGGATCTTATCGTCTTTGATGATGAGGCCGGCCGCCACCTCGACTTCTGGAGCGATCTCTCGCACTAACTGCTCCCTTCCTTGACGGAGCGTCTCGGTCGGCCCGTCCGGTTCCGAGAATTCCGATCCGGCGTCCACGGATAGGAGACACAGATCTGCCGCATCGGGCAGGTCGAGCAGCCGGGAAGGCGGGCGGTGCACACCAGAGCCCCAAAGTCCATCAGTGCCTGGTTGAAGTCGTACCCTTTGCCTTTGGGAATCAGGGCAGCCGACAGGTCCCACAGCCGCTTGAGCGCCTTGGATCGCTTTGGATGGCCGGGGCCAAGGAAGACCCGGTGCAGCAAGCGCATGACATTGGTGTCGAGGATCGGGGCGTCTTTGCGGAAGGCAAAACTCATCACCGCGCCGGCGGTATAGCGGCCGACCCCTTTGAGAGCCTGAAGCTCCTCGAGCGAGTCGGGGAGCTTGCCGCCACGGCGGCGAACGGCATCCTTCGCGATGGCGTGAAGGCGGACGGGCCGGATGTTATACCCGAGCGGCCGCCAGGTGGCTTCCACGTCGCGGACTGAAGCGCTGGCGAGCTGCTCGATTGACGGGTACTTCCGGAGAAACTCCTTATACTTGGGAATCACCCGATCGACTTGGGTCTGTTGCAGCATCACCTCAGAGACCAGGATCTTGTATGGGTCGGAGGTTTTCCGCCACGGGAGATCCCGCCGATTGCGGGCATACCAGCGGAGGAGTCGCTGCTGGAATTTCCGCCTGAGGGCAAGATCGGGAAGGTGACCGTCTCGGGCCGGCATCGCCCGTAGTGTAGTGAGTTGCGGGATCGTTTTCAACTAGAAATCGATCTCATTTCGCGTTTCAGACTGATTTGTCATTGCGAGCAACTGCAAGGAGCGAAGCAATCCGACACGCAGTGTCATTGCGAGGTGTAGCCGAGGCAACCTGGCAAAGATTCCTCGCTTTGCTCGGAATGACCTTTCAGGTCAGATTGCTTCGGTCGCTTTGCTCCCTCGCAATGACACGGCATGGATCGCATTGGCAAAATTCAAGAGAGTGAGAAAATAGATGGCGACGCAATTGGTGAAACCGGAGCGCTTTTTCCTGGAGAAGTTCGGC
>CAZCMC010000300.1:0-2261 GCA_964499665.1 uncultured bacterium
CTCGGAGACCCTTCGCTCCGCTCAGGGTGACAGTATGCGTGACGGGGGACTTTCGAACCAATGATGGTATTGGTTCGAGGGTTAGAGGTTATTCTGAAACGCAGTCTACAAGACATCTGCGCATAGCGTGAAGTAAATGCTATTCAACTTTACGGGGGAAGAGGGGTCTTGTCAAAGGAAAACCCCCCGTCGGCACCCGTGGCCAGCGGGGGATCAAAGTGTCGATGGGAGATGGCGCTGAAACCTTTAGACTCAACTCTCCACATCCCGCCTGGACCTTTTCCGCTTGACATCCGGGGGGGGTGATACAGTGTGGTCCCTAAAGGAGATCGTGATGGTCCCGCCGTGACCATAGTACCTCTGCCGCCCCTCGCAGTGTGGTTGGCGTACGATTCAGCTTAACGCCTTCCCGGGAAGAACTTAGCCCGGGAGGGCGTTTGTGTTTGTGAGTCGAGGAGGGAAGGGCTTCTTACCGCGGTAATTCGCAGCCCTGGGCAGAGAGCCCCGCCGTTGCGGAAGTGCGCAGTACCTCTCCTGGAAGGGACCAGCAGGAATCAGGTGGCGTCCCGAGGCCGGGATTCCCGGAGGAAGGAGGAAAGGTCGGATACTATACCTGTGGGAAGGGATTCCCGAACTCCGGTTCGGAAATGAACGAGTCATCCGCCATTGCCCAAAATGGGCGGAAAGGAGAGTGTCATGAAAAGCACAAGCAAGATGTTCAAAGCGTTATTTGGAGGTGTAATCCTTCTCCTCGGCTTCGCACTGGTCGGCCAGGCGGCGGCACAGACCTGGACAGAGCTCAGCCCTGCCGGCACGCCGCCAGCAGCGCGCCACAATCAAACAACGGTCTTCGATCCTGGCAGTAACCGGATGATCGTGTTCGGGGGGAGGTCGATTTCCGGCACCATGTTCAACGACGTGTGGGTGCTAACGAACGCCAACGGCCTGGGTGGTACCCCGCAATGGATTCAACTCGCTCCCGCGACCCCGTCCGGCGCCCCGACGCCCCGCTGGGTCCATGGCGCAGGCTACAACGCGGCGAACAACACCATGATCGTGTTCGGGGGTGCACTCGGATCCTCGTCGCCCTGTGTGAACGACGTGTGGCTCCTCAGCAACGCCAACGGGCTGGGCGGAACCCCGACCTGGATGCCGCTTGGCACGACCGGGTCCGTCCCGGGTGTCCGCTTCAACCACTTGTTCGTTTACGTGGAGGCTCTGAACCGAGTGATCATGGCCGGAGGGAGCAACTGCTTCAGCTGGCCCTACAACGGGCAGGCCTTTACCCTGACCAATGCCAACGGGCTGGGCGGGACGCCCACGTGGACGAACCTGGCCCCGGCCGGATTCCCATCGCTCCCGACACACGCGGGGGCCCACATTTACGACCCGGCGTCGGACCGCCTCGTCAATTGGGGGCATACTTTGCCCCTAAACCAGCTCAATATCCTGGCCGGGGCCAGCGGAACTACCGTGACGCCGGCGTGGAGCACCCTCACTCTCGCCGCAGGGCCGACGACGGACGCGAATATCCGGACCGCCGTGTACAACAGCTCGAGCAACCGGGCCGTCTTCTTTGGCGGGACCGAGACGTGGCGGCTCCAGAACGCCAACGGCGTCGGCGCCACGCCCAGCTGGAGCCAGGTCTTTCCGTCAGGATCCACCCCACCGGCTCGTGGCGAACACACGGCCGTGTACCATGCGGCGACCGATCGGATGATCATCTTCGGGGGCAACAACGGCTCGATAGCCTTCAGCGACGTCTGGGTGCTGGCCGACGCCATTAGCGTGCCTTTTGCCGCCTTCACTGCCAAGGTGGAGATCGAATTGGGTCCCCTGGCCAACGATGATGCGTTCAAGGTGAAGGCCAACTTCACCCTCGATGCTGGCAGCGACGGGATTGATCCTCTCACTGAAGATGTGAGCTTCCAGATTGGAACCTTCTCCACGATCATCCCGGCAGGCTCCTTCGAAGTGGACAAGAAAGGAAGGTTCAAGTTCGAAGGGGTCATCGGCGGAGTGTCTATACAGGCAAAGATTACCCCGCTTGGGGCTACTAGCTTCGAGTTCAAGGTGGAAGGACAAGGCGCAGATTTAACCGGGACGGTGAATCCGGTGACGCTTGGCCTCACTATCGGCGGCGACGGTGGCAGCACTACCGTCACTGCCGAATTCGAATGAGCCTGTTTTAGGATGTAGGAACCGGTTCCATAAAGGTTGGTGACGGCAGATACAGGGGGTTGCCGTGGTCGCTATGCCCA
>CAZCMC010000301.1:0-2246 GCA_964499665.1 uncultured bacterium
GCCCCCAGTCCGCAGGAGAAGCTACATCCCTCCGGGGTAAACTCGACTGGCTGCAGGGCCGCCTCCTCGGCGGGACCGCACCCCCACCGGGCGGCCTCCGTTGACAGGAAGGCAGCCATCAATGCCCCAAGCTGCTTGTAGAACCCGCTCCCGGCCGCGCCCTGGAGACGTTTGGCGAAGGAGGGCGCCCAGCGGAGCAGGTGGTCCGTAAGGAATTTCGCCTCCGCATCCCGACACAGCTCGACCTGCTCAGGGCCGTGATGCTTCAGGGCATACGCCTCCTTGAAGCAGAGGAAGTGGAGGAACTCCAGCTCGATGGCCAGATGATCCGGCCGCTCGTGTGCGCCTTCCGAGATATCCAGGCTGAACGCTCGGTAGAAGCCGGCGATGTCAGCGAGTTGCTGGGTTTGCTGGAAGAGATGGCGGGTGTCATAGCGGGTCTCATACGGCGGGCAGAGCGACGATTCGATGTGGCCGAAAACCCGCCGATGGTCCGACTGGAGTTGAGCGAGGTCAAGGTCGGTTACGGTAGCTCGTAGGCTGTCCAGCGCAGGGCGCAGGGCTTCGCGCGCATCTGCCGCGAGCAGGTCAAACGTCCCCTCGAAAAAGGTGAGAGCGGGCTCTTTCAGGCTCGCCACCAGACCCGCGTCCGGATAGCGGATCGCCCGGGAGAGCAAGAGGTAGAGGTAGCTCCGGCCCCATGCCACATCGATCTCTTTTTCTTCCGCTGAGCTTTTGAGCGTCAGTGTCATGTCTCTGCCCCTCTCAGATGGAGTTCGGTCGTTCCTTGGGCCGCTCATAGACCGGCTCTTCCACAGTGACCCGCACAGCCTCCTTGCCCGCCTTATCGAACCCGATGATGGTGTCGTTGTACATCGCCCAGGGCTTGCCGTTGATCTGGGTCTCGAAGATCTTTGGCCCCTCTTCGATGGTATAGCGGAAGATCATCTTCTGTGTCGTGCGAAAGAGCTGCAACACCGCCAGCATTTCGCGCGGCGGCGCGAGGTATTTGGCGATGGCGTCGTCCACGCCCGGCCCGAACATCTGGCGAAGATAGGGGCGAGGGACCCAGCGAGGCGGGATGTAGTAACCGTTGGGCTCCGTGCCGAACTGAGGATAGAGCGGCAGCGCGACCTTCTCCACCTTGACCAGGTAGTAGAGGGGGTGGAAGCGGTCTTCGGCCCAGCTCCCGTCCTCGTTGATCTTCACGAGCCCCTGCAACCGGATCTTTCCGACGCAGGCCGCCATGCAGCGGGTCTCCATCGGCACACCCCCTGAGAGAGGGTCCTTCCCTTCGATCCTGGGATAGCAGGCGACGCACTTCTCCGATACTCGCGTCGTGGCCCGGTACATCGACTTCTTGTAGGGGCAGGCCTCGACGCACATCCGGTAGCCGCGACAGCGCGCCTGGTCGATCAGGACGATGCCGTCCTCAGGTCGCTTGTAGAGCGCCTTCCGTGGGCAGGCGGCGAGACAGGCCGGGTAGGTGCAGTGGTTGCAAATCCGTTGCAAGTGGAAGAACCAGGTCTTGTGCTCCGGGAGGCTCACGCCTTCCTTTGCGAATCCCATCGGGCCAGGCTCGTAGCCGGTGGAGGTATCCTCATAGATGTTGGGCGCCCGCCACTCGGCGTCGGTCGGGATATACCCGATGGCCTGCTTGTGTCCGTCGGGGCCATACCGCTTGACTGCCGCCTCAAAGATCGTCATCCCGCCGTAGACGCCGTAGGGCCTCTTCGCCCCGTCCTGCTGGGAGGCATCCCAGCCCGCCGTGAGCCCTGCGTGCTTGTGCGCCTCGTCCAGCATCTTCAAGATCTTCACATCCCAGAACTGAGGGTAGCCGCCGTACGGCTTGGACTCCACGTTGTTCCACCACATGTACTCTTGGCCCTTGGAAAAGGTCCAGGTGGACTTGCAGGCCATGGAGCAGGTTTGACAGCCGATGCAGCGGTTGGTGTTGAAGACGAAGGCGAATTGCCACCGCGGGTGCTTCTCCTCATAGGGGTACTGCATGGTGCGTCCGAGCTGCCAGTTGTAGACGTCCGCCATCTGCGTCACTCCTTCATTGCGAAGCGCGGAAAACCCCAACGCTCGCGGCCGCGGTCGATCAGCCCCCGGACATACTCGTCGCCTCGGCTCCTCCAAATGGCGTGGGGGCCCGCGTAGAACGGGTCGTGGAAGAGCCCCAGCAGTTCCGGGTCGCTCAGGCCCATCCGGATGAACTCCTCCACGATGGAATTCGCCAGCTC
>CAZCMC010000302.1:0-2240 GCA_964499665.1 uncultured bacterium
CAAGCCCTCGCGTTCTACCGCTCCGAGCTGCTCCGATGGGCCGCACGTGTCAACCTGACCGGGTTCAGGTCCGATGAGGCGATCGTCCGCGAGGGGATTCTTCGCTCTCTGTGTTATAAGGCGGCGTTCGAACCCGCGCCGGGGCTGGTGGCAGTGGACATCGGCTCTGGCGCCGGCCTGCCGGGCCTGGTGTTGAAGATCTGCTATCCCGAGATCGAGATGCTTCTCGTAGACGCTGCGCGTCGCCGAGTCACCTTCACAAGGCATCTCATTCGGCAGCTCGGGCTTAGCGGGGTTCGCTGCTTGTGGGCTCGGGCGGAAAGCCTCCAGGGCGAGACGGAGCATCGGGGAAGGTATCACCTCGCCTTCGCGCGGGCGGTTGGGGCGCTGCCCGAGGTGGTCGCGCTGGCGGAGCCCCTTCTGGCGCCGGGCGGGCGTCTGGTCATCCAGTGTGGACAAGAGACAGCGCCGTCGCTTCAGGCAATGCGTGCGCTCCTCACGGCGTTGGGCATGAGGGCGCTGGTGGTGCAGGCGCCGGGCGTCGACGAAGGCGGACCCCCTACGCAACTCCTGGCGTTGGTGAAGTCGCTGCAATAGCCCCCGAGTGTTTCACGTGAAACACTCGCCACCTTTCTGCTTTGTTCCGTCCTCGAGCCATGGTATCCTTCCCCTTCCAAAGAGAGAGGGCGACGACGCGCATCATTGCCATCGCGAATCAGAAGGGCGGGGTCGGCAAGACCACCACGGCCGTGAACCTGGCCGCGTGCCTTGCGGCGGCGGAGCGGCGAACGCTCCTCCTTGACATCGACCCACAGGGCAACGCCACCAGCGGCCTGGGGCTCGCGCAGGCGGCGGGGCCAGGCGTCTATGAGCTGCTCGCCGGGGAGGCGAAGCTGGCCGCGGCGGCGCGGCCAACCTCCGTCCCCGGGCTTGATGTGGTCCCCGCAGGCGATCGGCTCATCGAGGCGGAGCTTGAGCTGGCCTCGGCCCCGCGGCGGGAGGCTCGACTCAAGGAGGCGCTCAGCGTCGAGGCTGAGGGGTACGCCTACGTCGTGATCGACTGCCCACCCTCCCTTGGCCTCCTCACGGTCAACGCCCTAACCGCCGCACACTCGGTCCTGATCCCGCTTCAGTGCGAATACTACGCGCTTGAGGGGCTGGCGCGGATCATCGATGCTGTCCGCCTGTGCCGCATGAGGCTGAACCCCGGCCTGGCGATCGAGGGCATCGTCCTGACCATGTATGACGCCAGGCTGAATCTTTGCGAGCAGGTGGAACAGGAGGTGCGGCGCCACTTCCCGCGCGAGGTCTTCCGAACGGTGATTCCCCGAAACGTCCGCTTGAGCGAGGCGTCCAGCTTCGGCAAGCCGGTGATCCTGTACGACATTCGCTCGGCCGGGGCAGAAAGTTACCTCCGCCTGGCCAAGGAGATCATCGATGGCGCAGCGAAGAGCTCTCGGCAGGGGGCTTGAAGCGCTGATCCCCGGAGCTGACGCCTCCGGGGTCATGCAGATTCCCGTGGAGGAGATCGCCCTGGGCCAATTCCAGCCCCGCCGCTCTATCGACGAGGCCAAGCTGAAGGAGTTGGCGGCTTCCATCACAGCCCACGGAGTGCTTTCCCCCATTATCCTCCGCCGGGAAGAGGGGCGGCTGGAGGTCGTGGCGGGGGAGCGGCGCCTCAGGGCAGCCCGCATGGCGGGACTCTCCGCCGTGCCTGCTGTCGTGAAAGAGCTCTCCGGTGGACAGGCGCTGGAGATCGCGCTGGTTGAGAACCTGCAGCGAGAGGACCTGAACCCAATCGAACAGGCCGAGGCATACCTGCGACTTCAGGAAGAGTTCGGGCTGACGCAAGAGGAGGTGGCCCGCAGGGTGGGGCGAGATCGCTCCTCGGTGGCGAACGCGCTTAGGCTTCTGCGGCTCCCCAAGCAGATCCGGGCCGATGTCGTGACAGGCATCCTGTCCGAAGGGCACGCCCGCGCCCTGCTGGCGTTGGAGCGGGCCGCCGATCAGGTGAAGGCTCGCGATCAGGCCATCCGCCTTGGCCTGTCCGTGCGGGGAACCGAGGCGTTGGTCCGACGGATCAAGCGGCCCGTCAGCCCGAAGCGGCGTCTCCCCCCTGGGCAGCCGGCAGTCCGGGCCGCGGAGGAGGCCCTTCGGCAGGCCCTAGGGACCAGGGTCCGCATCGCCCGAAAGGGGGCGGGCGGGACGATCGAGGTGGAGTTTTACTCGATGGAGGACCT
>CAZCMC010000303.1:0-2232 GCA_964499665.1 uncultured bacterium
ATGCATCGTGACCTGCCCCGCCTCCACGACACTCAAGAAGTCAAGGATGTAGCGCGCATTGAACCCTACCGTCATCTCCTCATGCTGATACTCGACGTCAAGCCGCTCTCGCGCCTCCCCGAGATCGAGGTTGACGCAGCTTAGGAGAAGCTGCCCGGGCTTGAACTCCATCGTGGTGGGGATCGTCCGCTCACCAATGATGGTGGAGGTGCGGCGAAGCCCGGCGAGAAGCGCGTCGCGACCGATCGTCACCTGCTTGGTCGCCGTTGTCGGGATGACCTGTTCATAGTTGGGGAACTGTCCTTCGATAAGACGCGCGTCGATCAGGGTGTTGTCGCTGCTGAGCAGGAGGTGGTTCTCTCCAGCCTCAATCTCGACCTCGCCCGGCTCCTCCTTCAACAATTTCAGCGCCTCGGCGGCAGCCTTCCTTGGGATGATCGCCTCGATGGGCTTTCTGTCCTTGATCAGGTCGCCGTCGTGGGTGGTGATGGCCAGCCGATGTCCGTCGGTGGCCACCATCTTGGCATCCTTTTGCGTTACCTTGAAAAGGATCCCGTTCAGCGTATAGCGCGTCTGGTCGGAAGAGACGGCGAATACCGTCCGCCGAATCATATCGCGAAACAGCCGGCGCTCCAGGAGGATGCCCCCCTCCTTTGGCTCCCGCATAGACGGAAAATCGTCTCGTGGCAGACCTTTCATTCTGAATTCGGACTTTCCACAGGTGATCGTTGCCGTCAGGTCGGCATCGACATTCAATTCTACGGTCGCAGCCGGGAGCTCGCGAATAATCTCGTAAAGTTTTCTGGCGGACAGCGCGATCGATCCCTCCTTGAGGACTTCTGCATCAAGTCGCTTTCGCACTCCAACATCCAGGTCTGTTCCAAATATCGACAAGCGATTCGAGGAAGCTTCAAGGAGGAGATGGGAAAGAATCGGGAGGCTTCTCTTGGTTTCAACAACCGCCTGAATTGGTCCTACACCGCTATACAGTTCATCCCGGGATATCCTGATGTGCATGAATCCCCCAGTCCGGTGGAAGGGCGAATGGACACTACTCTTATTCTATTCTATATATATAAGACTTAAGAAAAATAGTAGTAATAGTAGTAGGGGCTTGATATCGGGATAAGTTGATTAACGCCTTGACCGTGATGCATTTACATGCGTGATGGTGCTGTGGGGAAAATGTGGTTAAGTTTGAAAATCGGCGTCGCACCAGTGAGAATCCACAACTTCATACATCGAGCGCTGGAAATCTCGCTCCGGCATTACTTACGCACACCTTTTCCACACCTGTGGAAAGCGCCTGAATCACATGGAAAGCAGGATGTTACATCACTTTTTTCGATCCAGACAGAGGGCCAAGAATGGAGGGCTGCCCTTGAGCCAGCCAGAAACATTTGTGCCTTGACAGCAGAGCCCCCGCCAGTTATACTGCACCGCGTTTGCTCAAACACAACGACCGAAGCCAGTCCCCAGTCGAGGACAAGGATCGACCATGAAACGAACCTATCAACCCAACCGAAGCAAGCGGAAAAGAACACACGGCTTCCTTGCTCGAATGAGCACCCCAAATGGCCGAAACATCATCAAGCGCCGAAGGGCGAAGGGCCGCAAGAGGCTCACCGTCTGACGCAACATCCCCACCCGCCAAGGACCACGCCACGCAGCATTCTACGAAGACGGCTCAAGCCCCGAGCGCGGCTGGCTCCGGCGCCGCAGCTCGCCCCGGAGTCGCTATTGTGACAAGGTATTTTACTCTCTACGCGAGACCTGCGTCAACTAAAAAACAGGGGCTCAGGCTCGCTTTTGGGGCGCGCGCAGGGCGCTCGACAGTCCGGAACAGGGCGAAGAGACAGGCCCGGGAGGCCTATCGACTGAATCGTCAGAAGCTTCTCGAAACGAGAGAGATCGTCATCACCACCAAGGGAAGCATAGACAGGCTGAGACGACGAGCCATAAGAGATCAGCTTGTGGAGCTCTTCGCGCGGGCAACGGCCTCTTCCCCGCCGCTGCGAGGCGCCAAGCCTACAACAATAAGATGATGGCGCCAGCCAGCACCACTCAATCGCTCCTCCGGATCTATAAGAGCACCGTCTCCAGGCTCCTTCCTCCCGCCTGCAGGTTCTACCCTTCGTGCGCCGATTATGCGCATGAGGCAATCAATCGAAACGGACTGGCACGAGGGCTTCTTCAGGCCTTGGGTCGTCTTGCCCGATGTCACCCATGGCA
>CAZCMC010000304.1:0-2228 GCA_964499665.1 uncultured bacterium
CCAAGATCTTTGCGCCCATGCCGCTCCTCTCTCGCCATATGCCAGCCGCGCCTGGTGCCGTTCCAACAAGTTGCGCCGAAACAGTGAAGCTTCACCAAACGCGATGTATGTGCTGCGTCACTCTCCGCCATTAGCCGAAACCAGTTGGAACGGCACTGGCAGAAAACTGCCCAAAAATAGCCTTTCAGACATGGAATGTCAAGGTCATTACAGCGAAAACTGTTGACTTCCCGACCGATTCCGGCTAGGTTGAGCGCGGATTTTGCTGAGGATACGAGGAGAGGGACGCGATGACATACGCCTATTTCAACGGGCAGTTCGTCCCGGTTGATCAGGCCAAGATCAGCATCCAGAATAATACCTTCCAATATGGGACCGGGGTATTCGAGGGGATCCGAGCCTACTGGAACAGCCAGATGAGACAGCTTTACGTCTTTCGTCTCCGCGAACACTTCGTCCGAATGCTCAGGAACTGCCGAGTCCTCACACTGACAATCGGCAAGGACGAGAAGGAGCTGTCAGAGATTACCATTGAATTGCTCAGGAAGAACCGCCCTGAGACCGACACCTACGTCCGGCCTATTGCTTACGTCGATTCTGACGGCCTCGGCCCGAAGTTCGTCGGCTACCCCACCGGATTCGCGATGTACACGATACCGCTCGGGGACTACATTGATGTGTCGAGTGGAATCAAGGTGGGGTTCTCTTCCTGGCGTCGAATCAATGATAATATGATCCCGGCCCGGTGCAAGGTCACGGGCGGCTACGTCAACTCCGCCCTGGCCAAGACCGAGGCCCTAGAACATGGCTACGATGAGGCGATTTTCCTCACGGCGGATGGTTTCATTTCCGAGGGATCGGCTGAAAACATCTTCCTGATCAGGGATGGTCGGTTGATCACGCCTCCTCTATCGGACGATATCCTGGAAGGGATCACGCGTGACACGGTGATGGAACTGGCCCGAGAGGAGCTGGGTATCGAGACCACCGAGCGGGCCATCGGCCGGACGGAGCTCTACGTCGCCGACGAGGCGTTCCTCTGTGGAACAGGTGCTCAGGTGTCGCCCATCGCCCAGGTGGACAAACGGCCGCTTGGCAGCGGCAGGATCGGGCCGATCACCGCAAAGATCCAGGCGCTCTATTTCGATGTGGTCAAGGGAAAGCAAAAGAAATACTCGCACTGGCTGACGCCGGTCTATTAGTTCACGGTTCACGCCCCTCACCCTGCCCTCTCCCCCTCGTTGGGGGAGAGGGAAAAAATAAAAGAGTCCCTCCTCTCCCCTGTGGGGGAGAGGATGAAGGTGAGGGGGACTCTTGGACCAATGACAGAAGGAATCGAAAAACGACTGACCGCGCTCGATGAACGGCTCACTCGCCTCGAATCGATGATGGTGAGCCTTCTGGAGCGGATCGATCGCCAGCAGCTTGATGCGACGAAGACATCCGACCGGATCAAAGAATGGGTGACGCAGTTCGTGGCGATGCGCCTGCACCAACTGGTCCCCGAGACCTGCGAGCACCCTGCTGGACCGGAGGCCGGCGGGCCGTATCTCAATGGCACCACGGTTCCCTGCACTGAGGAGGTGGCCCACCGGGTCGCCCGGATCCCGATTCCTTTCGTCCGCCAGATGGTCGCCAAAAAGGTGGCCGACCAGGCCCGCCAGGACCGCATCACCCGTGTCAATATAGCGTACTTCGAGAAGACGGCCACCTTCTGACAGTGCAAGCTGTCAGGGGAGGATCTCCTGAGCTGGAATCACTGGGAGCAGCACCTCCTCGAAGGTCCCTCCCTTTCCTTCGCCTCGTAGGGGCAGGGCCTGTCCTGACCCTGCCGAAGGGCTTGCCCTGCCCACAAGGGGCGCAGCAAGCAGCGCCTCTACATTATCTGGCTGCGGTTGGTGTGCGGCCACGCAGGCAAAAGTAGCTTCGGCTTGCGAAGAAGCGGCCCTCGTGACCCTTCCTTTCCAGATCGGCCCGCCAGGCTTCGGCCTCTCCTTCTGACACCATGCCTGTCTTGATAGCCACTGTACACAGCCGCTCCACCATCCTCTTCCAGTAGGGATCGAACTGCGTTGAGGTGTGCATCAGCGGGAGGACTTGGATCTCCTCCAGGGCGGCCTCCCGAAACATTGCGTACAGCTCACGTCCAGCCCAGCCGCTGGTGAAGTAGCGGTCGCAGTAGGCGTGAACGATCCGGCGGGTCAGGTCGCGATCGGCGGCGTTGATGA
>CAZCMC010000305.1:0-2215 GCA_964499665.1 uncultured bacterium
GAGCAGGTTACAAGGGTCTATCCACGCGGCGGGGCGGACGTCCGGGCGATCGATGGCATCACCCTGACCATCCCCACGGGCGAGTTCGTTGCACTGATGGGACCGAGCGGCTGTGGCAAGACCACCCTGATCAACTTGATCGGCGCGATTGATCGGCCGACCTCTGGCGGGGTCTGGCTTGATGAAGAGCGCCTGGATCTCCTGTCCGACGACCGCCTGACGAGGCTTCGCCGGAC
The DNA here is from genome assembly GCA_964499665.1 of uncultured bacterium. GTDB lineage: Bacteria > Methylomirabilota > Methylomirabilia > Methylomirabilales > Methylomirabilaceae > Methylomirabilis. The sequence goes on from CAZCMC010000305.1 coordinate 237, forward strand.
CGACATTGGGATCGTCTACCAGTTCTTCAATCTGTTGCCGACCTTGAGCGCCTCGGAAAATATCGGCTTGCCGCTTCTCCTGTACGGGCTGCCGGCCCGCGAGATCGCGGCTCGCGTAGCCCGACAACTCGAGCAGGTCGGCCTGGCCCATCGCGCCCATCACTGGCCGCATGAGCTGTCCGGGGGCGAGCAGCAACGGGTGGCCATTGCCCGCGCGATTGTGGCCGAGCCACGGGTCATCCTGGCCGACGAGCCGACGGGCAATCTCGATTCGGTGGCCGGGGGTGCGGTCCTGGAACTGCTCCAAAGGCTCAATCGGGAGGGGCGGCAGACGATCGTCCTCGCAACCCACAGCGCGGAGGCGGCCCGGCGGGCCGGTCGGATCGTCCACCTCCGTGACGGGAAGGTCGAAGGGATCGAGAGGCCCTGACCATGCGGATCTGGACTGTGCTTCGTCTGACACTCGTTCGCAACGTACGTGTGAACCCGGTCAGAGTGCTGGTGACCGTGGCGGGCGTCGCCATCGGTGTGGCTGCTTTTACCGCAGTCCAAGCAGCGAACGAGAGCGTCCTCCGATCGTTCGGGCGCGCTATCGATGTCGTGGCGGGCAAGGCCACCCTCCAGATCTCGGCTGGTGAACTGGGATTCGACGAGAGGCTCCTGCCTGCGGTGCAGCGGGTGAACGGGGTCGTCGCGGCCGCGCCGATCATCCAGTCTGTCGCCCCGATCGTGGGTCGGCCCGGACAGGCTCTCCTCGTCCTGGGGGTCGATCTGTTCGCCGAGGATCCGTTTCGTGAGTACCGATTGGCCGGGGGCGACCGGCCGCCTCGCCTCGAGGACCTGCTTGGCCCCGAGGCGATCTTTGTGACCTCCGCGTTCGCGCAAGAGAACGGGCTTCAGCGTGGCTCCAGCCTGTGGCTCCTCGTCGGGTCAAAGCGGCAGCGCTTCGTCATCAAGGGGCTCCTGGCTTCGCAGGGCCTCGCCCGGGCTTATGACGGCAACCTGGCGATTCTGGATATCGCGACTGCCCAGGTGGCCTTCGACAAGGTCGGACGGCTTGACCGGATCGATCTGGTGACGGGAGAACAGGTGTCACTGGATGAGATCAGGGCTCGCCTTGCGACGGTCCTTCCGCCGCACCTGACCGTCCAGCGGCCCGATCGGCGGAACCAGCAGGTCGAGAAGATGCTGAGGGCGTTCCGGCTGAACCTGACGGCCTTGAGCGCGATCGCCCTTCTGGTCGCCCTCTTCCTGGTCTACAACGCCGTCTCCCTCTCGGTTCTTCAGCGGCGGCGTCAGATCGGAATCCTCCGTTCCCTCGGTCTGACGCGGGCGGGAGTGGCGGCTCTCTTCGCCGCCGAAGGGGCGGCGCTTGGGCTCGTAGGGTCCCTTCTAGGGGTAGGCGGCGGCCTGCTCCTTGGCCGGGCGCTGCTCCAGAGCGTCTCGCAAACGATCTCAGCCCTTTACGCCTATCTCCGGGTAGAAGGGATCGAGGTGGCCCCCGGCCTTCTGTGGTTCGCACTGGGCCTGGGGACTGTGGGCGCGTTGGCCGCCTCCCTGGCGCCGGCCTACTCGGCAAGCAGGATCGGCCCGAAGGAGGCGATGCACCTGGGCTCCTTCGAAAGAGCCTGGATTCGCCGCTCGCCGCTCGCCCTCCTGCTTGGCCTGCTGCTCCTGGTCGCCTCGTTCTTGTTCACGCGCCCCGGTCCGGTCGCCGGCACCCCCCTCTTCGGCTATCTCTCTCTCGTCTGCCTCATCTTCGGCGTCGCCTGTTTCACCCCCCAACTCCTTCGCTGGGCCGGAGCCGGCCTGCAGGCCCTTTGTGGCAACCGGCGGGCTCCCCTGCTGCGGCTTGCCGCCGGGAACCTTTCTGCTCAAGTTGGGCGGAATGCCGTCGCGGTCGCCGCAATGATGGCCGCCATCGCGATGCTGGTCGGTCTCACCTTGATGATCGGCAGCTTCCGGCGGACGGTGGAGCT
>CAZCMC010000306.1:0-2214 GCA_964499665.1 uncultured bacterium
ATCTATGGGGAGCGCGCCGTCCTGCCCGGCGTCGTCCATATCTTCTCCGTCGTGAGCGCGCCCGGCGTGATCGCCCAGACCGGTGGCCCTCGCAAGATCACGTTCGGCGAGCCGGATGGCTCGATCACCCCGCGAGTGGAACGGATCTTCGAGGTCTTCAGGAAGGCCGAGATCAACTGCCGGATTTCGACCCGGATCCTGGCGGACCTCTGGGAGAAGTTCCTCCTCATCTGCGCCCTCGGCGGGATGACGGCGCTCACCCGTGCCCCGATCGGCGAAATCCGGAGCTGCCCCGAGTCGTGGGCGATGCTTCAGGCTGTCATGGAGGAGGTGGCCGCTGTCGCCCGGGCGAAAGGGATCGCCCTCCCGGCTGACGCGGTGGAGCAGGCGATGCGCTTTACGGCCGACATGCCCCCCGGCGGTCGCGCCTCCCTCTATCATGACCTTGCGGCTGGAAAGCGGTTGGAGCTGGATGCGCTGTCGGGCGCCGTCGTTCGGTTCGGCGAGGCGGTCGGGGTCGGAACGCCGATGAATCGTGCGATCTACGCCGCGCTCAAGCCTCATGACCTGAAGGCTTGCGGCGAACTCCCGGTGCAGTAGTGCCTCGCCGGCGATCTGTGATCCGAGCGGTGTGTCTTGTCGCTCAGGCCCTCGGCACCTGCCGCCCGTGAGATTACCAGCGCCGCGTTCCCGTCGAGCCGCGCTCCTCGGCGCCTGCGTTGGGATGGTCCTCGTGGCCGTTGCCGCCATGTCGGCCTCGGGTAAGGAGGTCCAGCCTCCGTCCCTCGCCGGCGTGGCCGATGATCAGGAAACGCGCGAGATCATCGCACAGCCGACGCTCCGCCGACGGATTCCTCGGATCCGATTCGTGGGTGATCGCCGGACCTACGACTTCCTGGTCAGCCACCCGCCCTTGGCAACCCAACTGGCCAGGCGCCTTCATCCTCCCTTGGAGCGGTACACCGTCACGCAGGTCGGGGAAGGCCTCTACACGATCGAGGACCTCGGCGCACTCAGGGGCGAAGCGAGGTTGGTCAGGGTGACAGACCGCCAGCGCGTCTACTGGTTCAAGGGCGAGTTCCGATCCCTTGCAAACCTCCTCCGCTTCACCGGGCGGATGGTCCTCGTCCTGGACTCCCGCGAGGTGAAGGAGGGAGGCCGGACCTACATGGAGAGCGATCCGGAGTTCTACCTGCGCATCGATCACCTCTTCTTTGGCTTTGTGGCAAGGCTGCTGACCCCCCTTATCAATTTCCTTATCGACCGGAGGGTTGGCATGATCGCCGAGGCGACGAGCAAGCTCTTCCAGCAGGTCGTAGGGGATCCGGAAGGCCTCTACCGGGAGATGGCCACCTGGAAGGACGTCCGGCCCGAGGATCTGGAGGCGTACCGTCAGGCATTCATTACCAAGGAGGCGGGAGGGAGCCGATGACCCTGCGCGAGGCGATCGGCCAACTCTTCATCCTCGGGTTCGAGGGCCGCGCGCCGTCGTTCGCCGTTGAGGACTTTATCCGTGAGCACAATCCGGGCGGCGTGATTCTGTTCGCCCGCAACCTGGGCAGCCCAGAAGAGATCGCGACGCTGACAAACGCGCTTCAAGCCGCAGCGCCGACCCCGCTGTTCGTCGCGATCGACCAGGAGGGCGGAAAGGTCGCTCGCCTGCAACCACCCTTCACCCAGTGGCCATCCGCCGCAACGGTTGGGGACGTCGGCTCAAGCGAGCTGGCTTACGCCCTGGGCAAAGCGATGGCCCAGGAACTCCTGGCGGTGGGGATCAACATGAACCTGGCGCCGGTCCTCGATGTCCTGACCAATCCGGCGAACCCGATCATGGCCGGCCGCTGCTTTGGCAATGACCCGCAGGTGGTGACTCGACTTGGCATGGCCGTCTTCGGTGGGCTCAAAGATATGGGGGTGCTCGCGGTGGGCAAGCACTTTCCCGGCCACGGTGACACGACCGTGGACTCTCACCTGGGGCTGCCGGTCGTGCCGCATGACCGGGCCCGGCTCGAGGCGGTGGAGCTTGCGCCGTTTGTCGCGGCCATCGGCGCGGGGATCCCGGCGCTTATGACCGCGCATCTCCTGGTTCCCGCGCTGGACCCAGAACGGCCGGCCACCCTGTCGCGGCCGATCCTGACCGAACTCTTGCGGAAGCATTTGGGATTCTCCGGCCTGCTCGTCAGCGACGACCTGTTGATGCGCGGCATTGCCGAC
>CAZCMC010000307.1:0-2204 GCA_964499665.1 uncultured bacterium
CACTCGCCACTTCTTCACGGCGTGCCCTTCGACCCTTCGACAAGCTCAGGGCAAGGGTGAATACCAGATGGGAGACGTGTAGGCCCGCTCCTGAGTGGCCATTGGTTACACCGTGCGACGTATTACCCTCTTTCTTACCCTCTTTTAGAGGTATTACCCTTTTTCCGCCAGAGGGCTCCCGGTCCTCTGCCTACACACTCCACTTTCCTAGCTTTTTGCAGATCCCTCAGCACCCGGCGAACCATATCCCGGCTGACGCCAGGGCAGGCGCGCTCCAGTTCGGCCAAGGTGAACTCGCCTGAAAACGCGGAGATGGCCGACTCGACCAATTCCGTTTTCGCGCCGCGCGGGCTCTTGATCTGCCCGACACGCTCCTCGAACTCGCGGTAGGCGATTTTCAGAATGAAGAGCAGGAAGTTAATATATGGCCAGGGATCGTGCCGACCGTCGTGCCACCGCTGGGAGCTTCGCTCCAGAGTTTCGTAATAGCGCTCCTTGTTCTGTTCAATCAGGCGCTCCAGGCTCATGTAGCGGCCGACCTCGTAACCGAGGTGGTAGCACTGAAGCAGCAACAACAGCCGCGACACGCGGCCATTGCCGTCCCGGAACGGGTGGATGCAGAGAAAATCCAGATTGAACGCGGGGAGCGCAATGAGCGGCTGCACCCAACGCTCTTTCAGGCAGCGGTCCCAAAGCTTGACCAGATCGCGCAGGAAGGTCGGCGTTTGAGCCGCCGAAACCGACTTGAAGCGCACGCGCTCGGAGCCGTCCGGATACCGTTCGATGATATCGCTGTCCTTTTCCTTGTACTTGCCCGCATCCCAGATTTCGCCACGAGCAAGACGGTGGAGCTCGCGGACGGTGACCTCCGAAATCGGAAGTCTCTGGCCTTGCTCGTGAATCAGCTTGAGCGCGTTACGATACCCGCGTACTTCTTCCTCATTCCGGTCGCGCAGCAATTCCTTGCCTAGAACTATGGTGCGGACCCGCTGCTGATCCACGGTCACACCTTCGATGCGGTTCGAGCTGATGGCGCTTTCGATCAGGGCGTGCTCGCGAAGCACCTTGAGGCGTTGGGGGGTCTGCGTGGTGAACAGTTTCTGCTTGCCCCGCGCTTCGGCCAAATCCGCCAAATACCAAGACGTGCTCGCCGGTATGCTCTCCGGTCTTGCCGAGAATTGCTTGAGGGTTATCATTCGTTCTCTTTTGGGGCTTCACTTCGCTGGTGAATACGAGAACGGCGAGGTGTAGGCGCGATCCTGGATCGGCGTGGGGGCTTTGGCCGGAGGCTTCGTGCCGAAGAACTTCGCGTCGTAGGTGGTCCAGCGTGGGGTCGGGATCTCGATCACCCCTGTCTATTCTCTTCTTTTGTCGGGCACCACCGTTCTGTCTTGCGCGTCTGGCATGGTCGTGTTACAACGCTTGCATGAAAACCTTTACCGTGCGTCTGCCTGAGGCGCTCATTGCCGAGATCGAGGCCGAGTCCCGCGGCCGCAAGCTGTCGAAGTCCGACGTCGTTCGCGAGCGCCTGAGCCTGGCCGCTGAATCTCGAGGCCGTCGGCCAGGGCCGCGCGACGCCATCGCCGATCTCGTCGGCTCGGTGGATGGGTTGCCGGCCGACCTGAGTGCGCGAAGGAAGCGGTACCTGAAGACCACCGGCTATGGCCAGAAGCGTCCTCGTTGACGCTGGCTGACCCCAACCTTCTCACCACCGATACGGACTTCCGTATCTACCGCCGCCACAGCCGCCTTGCTGTTCCCTGTGTGATGCCGGACTGATCACCATTTCGGTCTAGCCCACCCGCCCCAAGTCTGCCAGCGACCGCAGGCGAAGCGCACGAGTTCCATCTTTGTCACTCGTCGCTTGTCACCTCGGCGGCCCTTCGACCCGGCTCAGGACAGGCGTGTACCAGATGGGCGAGGTATAGGCGCGCTCCTGGGGACGTTCCCCCACCCTTGGGAATCTTCACCCGATTGAACCTTCGCATCCCACTTTCCCCTCCTTCGCCTGCCTTCGCCGTCTGTCGCGTTGTTCCGCAGGGCTTTACCTTTGCCGAATTCGCTGCACCCTCCCCCTGACCCCCTCCCTGGAAAGGAGGGGGAAGCGAGAGAGAATTCGGCGTGGAGGGCTCCGCGAGGGCTACGGATAGATCCTGGTGATCTTCGAGCCCTGCACGCCGGCGCCGGCCATCAGCCCCTGCTGG
>CAZCMC010000308.1:0-2188 GCA_964499665.1 uncultured bacterium
TAACTCACCCCATAGACGAAGATATCGAGCGGCCGCGTTGCCGTGACTTGCGGATCCTTCTGGCGCACCGAGCCAGCCGCCGCGTTCCTCGGATTGGCGAACGGCTCTTCGCCATCCTCTTCGAGCGCTCGATTCAACTTTGCAAACGCTTGACGCCACATGAAGATCTCCCCACGCACCTCGAAGACATTGAGCTTGGCGAGCGGCCCGTGCAGGCGATGGGGGATGCTCCTGACCTTCATCAAGTTCTGAGTGATCTCCTCACCGAATCGGCCGTCGCCCCTGGTAGCCCCTCTCACAAATCGCCCTTGTTCGAACAACAGGGCTACGCTCAGCCCGTCCACCTTCGGCTCGGCCACATAGGTGAACCGCTCACCGGGCAGCGCCCGTTTCAGGCGGGCCTCGAACTCCCGAAGCTCATCGGCACTGTTGGCGTTGTCGAGGGAGAGCATCGCCACCTTGTGCTGCACCTGAGCGAACCCTTCCACCGGCTGCCCCCCGACGCGCTGTGTAGGGGAGTCCGGGGTGATCAGCTTGGGATGCGCTTCCTCGAGCCGCGTCAATTTCTGATAGAGCTTGTCGAACTCGGCATCGCTGATTTCCGGCCGATCCAGGACATAGTAGAGGTACTCATGGCGGCGGATCAGCCGTCGAAGCTCTTCGACCTGTGTCTGGATCTTGGATATGTCTGGCATGCCTCTTTGCCCTGCCATCCGTCTAACTATTTATAAATACTGGGATTTAGTGAGATCACTTTCAACTTATTGGTAGCAGAATTTCTCCGTCCAGGCAAGGTAATTCGGCCCACTAAACCGTTGCTAAGCCCTCCTGTCTAATCTGGCAAACGGTCACACAAGGAGGAAACAGCGATGAAACGGTACCTGTTGAAAGGCGTTCTGATGGTCCTCGTGATGGTGGGATTGGTGGCTGCTGCCCAGCCGGCCCTGGCATGGGTGCGGGTCGGAATCGGCTTCCGGGTGCCCTTCCCGGTGGTGGTGGTTCCGGTCGCCGCGGTGGTAGCGGCTCCTGTCGTATACGCCCCGCCCAGGCCAGCTCATTATCGGCCTGTTTGGATCCCCGGGCATTACAACCGCTGGGGCGCATGGGTTCCGGCCCACTGGCGGTAATCGCCAACTGGAGATGCTCGTGAATCGTCGAGTGCGTTGGGTTGCTCTCAGCCCCCTCTTGATCTTGGCTTCTCTCGAAGCCGGGTGCTACGTCTACGCGCCCGGACCGCCCGGCCCACCCCCGCCGCGCCCTCCCGCTGTGTGGGTGCCAGGCCACTACAACCACTTCGGTGCGTGGGTCCAGGGACACTGGAGGTAACAAGAGCCACGCTCCGGAGGACATTCCAACTTCCACTTCAATCGAGGGGTTGGCCGACGGGCCAGCCCCTCGTGCTTTTCCGCTCTCCCTCCGTGCGTTGCTTTTGCTGTCTTGACAATTGCGTCGTTCTTCAGTAGCGTGGCCCCGGCGGCAGCGTCCCGCGCCGCATTGTCAACGCGCAATGATCGAGACAACGATCCTTCAACAGCTTGAAGAGTTAGCCGAGCGCCTTGGTGTCAGGGTCCTCTACGAAAACCTCGATCACGAGGAGTTCGTTGTGAGGAGCGGGACCTGCACGGTGCGGGGGAACCTGCTGGCGATCATCGATCACCGGCTTCCTCCGAGCGATCGGATCCGCGTCTTAGCCGACTGCCTGGCACGATTCGATCTTTCGACGATCTACCTGGTTCCTGCTGTCCGAGAATTGATCGAGGTGCGACGGGCCACGACACCCCAGGGCTAGAGGGAGAGAAATGGCAAAGCTAAGCCGACAGGCCATGAAGATTTTCTTGGGAGAGCAGAAAGTCTGCCGGCTGGCCACTGCGGATCGCCGCGGTCAGCCGCACGTGGTGCCCGTCTGGCACATCCTGCTGGACGGCGACCTGTACATCGAAACCTCGCCCAGTTCGAAGAAAGGCCTGAACCTCAAGGCCAATCCCAAGATGGCGCTGGTGGTCGATGCCGGCGACACCTTCGATACCTACAAGGGCGTGATGATCCAAGGAAGGGTAGAGTTCGTGAAGGATAAGAAGATGCTGGTGCGATTCCGCGAGGCGATGGCACAGCGCTACTTCGGCACCAGCGAGCATCCGGGCTACAAGTACCTGGTGAGCGGTTCTGATCCTCTCCTCATGAAGGTCAT
>CAZCMC010000309.1:0-2181 GCA_964499665.1 uncultured bacterium
CGGGCCCCCGTCAATTCCTTTGAGTTTCAACCTTGCGGCCGTACTCCCCAGGCGGGGCACTTAATGCGTTAGCTGCGGCACGGAAGGGGTCGATACCTCCCACACCTAGTGCCCATCGTTTACGGCTAGGACTACCGGGGTATCTAATCCCGTTCGCTCCCCTAGCTTTCGCGCCTCAGCGTCAGTACTAGTCCAGAGAGCCGCCTTCGCCACTGGTGTTCCTCCCAATATCTACGCATTTCACCGCTACACTGGGAATTCCGCTCTCCTCTCCTAGACTCAAGCCTGGCAGTTTCGGCTGCGGATCCTCGGTTAAGCCGAGGGGTTTCACATCCGACTTATCAGGCCGCCTACGCGCGCTTTACGCCCAGTAAATCCGAACAACGCTCGCCCCCTACGTATTACCGCGGCTGCTGGCACGTAGTTAGCCGGGGCTTCCTTCGGTGGTACCGTCAAACCTAGCGGTTATTCGCCGCCAAGCGATTCGTTCCACCCGACAGGGCTTTACGACCCGAAGGCCTTCATCACCCACGCGGCGTCGCTGCGTCAGGCTTTCGCCCATTGCGCAATATTCCCCACTGCTGCCTCCCGTAGGAGTCTGGGCCGTGTCTCAGTCCCAGTGTGGCCGGTCACCCTCTCAGGTCGGCTACTGATCGTCGCCTTGGTAGGCCGTTACCCTACCAACTAGCTAATCAGCCGCAGGCCCATCCATCAGCGGGAGCCGCTTTCGCTCGCCCCCTTTGGTCCCCCGAAGATGCCCCCAGGGGACGTGATCTGGTATTAGCCCCGCTTTCGCGGGGTTATTCCCGACTGAAGGGCAGGTTGCCCACGTGTTACTCACCCGTTCGCCGCTGTACTCATCCCCTTGCGGGGACTTTCTCGCTCGACTTGCATGTGTTAGGCACGCCGCCAGCGTTCGTTCTGAGCCAGGATCAAACTCTCCGAGAAATCGTGTTCTCTCTTGCGAGAGATCTCGGGCCCCTCCGTCTCTGGCAGACGGAGGTGGAATTACGCGATTGTCCACCCGCAAGCCAGTAGCAATGATATGTTGTTGTCAGAGAACAGAAGTGGCGGGCCGCGACACCTCCCGCCACAAAAAATCTAGAACATCACCTTGTGCCGGTCCGGGCCCTGCTATCGAGGTCCTGGACCGCTAGCAGACCTGTACTTATATCCGAGTGCCCGTGCCCTGTCAAGCGATTTCTTCGCCCATCCGGGGACCCGGAAACCGCACTACTTCGGTACCAATACCCGGAAAAATCGGCGCTTTCCGACCTGAACTCGGCGCTCCCGGTCCAGGAGCACCCGAAGCTCCTCGTCCCGGACGACCTCCCCGTCCACCTCGACCCCACCTTGGCGGATCAGCCGCCGGGCCTCGGATCCGCTGGACGCGGCACCCGCCAGGGTCATGAGCCGGACGATCCAGACCCCCCCACCGGGTTCCACAACGTCCGCTGGAGGGGTCACCGCCGGGGCATCCGCCGGGAACACCCGGGCCGCAAAGGTCTCGCGGAACCGGCCGGCCGCTTCCTCGGCTGCCTCGGCCGAATGGTACTGGGTGACGAGGGCCCTCGCCAGGCGGGCCTTGGCATCCCGGGGATTGACCGAGCCGTCGGCCATCCCCCCATGCATGGCCGCGATCTCCTCCCGGGGGATGGCCGTTGCCAGCTCGATGTAGCGGAGGATCAGGGTGTCGGGGATGGACATCGTCTTGCCGAACATCGTCTGGGGATCCTCGTCGATGCCGATGTAGTTCCCCAGGCTCTTGCTCATCTTGTGGACGCCGTCCAGGCCCTCCAGGATCGGCAGCGTCAGGATGACCTGGGGTTCCATCCCGCTGTCCCGCATGAGGTCACGCCCCACCAGCAGGTTGAACTTCTGGTCCGTTCCCCCCAGCTCCACGTCGGCGCGCAACGCCACCGAGTCGTAGCCTTGCGCCAGCGGATACAGCAGCTCATGAATGGCGATGGGCTTCTCGGCGTCGAAGCGGGCGTGGAAGTCCTCGCGCTCCAGCATCTGCGAGACGGTGTACTGGGCAGCCAGGCGAATGAAGTCGTCGGCGGTGAACTTCGCGAACCAGCGGCGGTTGAAGTCAATCACCGTCTTTTCCGGGTCGAGGATCTTGAACACCTGCGCCTTGTAGGTCTCGGCGTTCTTCTCGATCTCCTCGCGGGTAAGCGG
>CAZCMC010000310.1:0-2179 GCA_964499665.1 uncultured bacterium
GACTCCCTACCGGGCTTTCGGCCACCCGTGACAGCAAAGAAGACAACACAAGGGACGAAGGATACGTTGACGAGGCCTGTTCGAGTGGCTATCATGGTCACGACCAGCCCTTCATTTCTAGGAGGACACCATGATCGTCGTTGCCAACAGGATTCAGGTGACCAAGGGGTACGAGAGAGAGTTCGAGAGGCGATTCGAGAATCGCTTCGGCGCCGTGGATCATATGGCGGGGTTCATCCGAAACGAGGTGCTTCGGCCTGTCACAGGCGGTCACTACATCATCATGACCCATTGGGAAACTAAGGAGGCATTCGAGGCCTGGACCCAGAGCGAAGAGTTCAAGCACGCTCACGCCAACCGGCCGCCCAAGGAGATGTTCGCCGGCCCGAACGTGTTCGAAATGCACGAGGTGATCCAAATGGCGGAGAAGAAGTAGGAGCGTGCCATCGAGGGTCGGATGCGGCAAAGGGGCCAACCAGTGATTCTCGGAGTCATCCCAGCGAGGCTCAATTCGACGAGGCTTCCGGGCAAGGTTCTTCGTTCGATCTGCGGTCACGCGATGCTGCATCACGTGTTTGCGCGCGCCAGCCGATGCGAGCTTCTTGAAGATCTGGTCGTCGCCACCGATTCGAAGGAGGTGCACGAGTACTGCGCAAGAAACGGGATGAAGGTCATAATGACGTCGAGTAGCCATATCTCGGGGACAGACAGGGTTCATGAAGTCACAGGGATGATGCCAGCGGATATCTATGTCAACATCCAGGGCGATGAGCCAATGATCAGGCCGGAGCATCTTCGGGTCCTATTGCAGCCGTTCATGGAGGACGCGTCTGTCCAGGTGACCACCCTGAAAACCCCCATCGGGTTCGAGGAGGCACAAAGCCCGAACTGCGTGAAGGTGGTGACGGATATGCACGGCAAGGCACTCTATTTCTCCCGCTTCGCCATCCCGTACAACCGAGACCCGGCAACTGGAGCGACACACCATTCTAAGCACCTCGGCATCTACGCGTACACGAGATCGGCGCTGGAACGCTTTCACGAGCTGCCGCCCTCACGGCTGGAACAGGCTGAAAAGCTCGAGCAGCTCCGATTCTTGGAGCATGCGATCCCGATCCATGTGGCGGAGACACCGCACGACACCATCGGCGTGGACACCGAAGATGATCTCGCGCGGGTCGAGCGGTATTTCCAACACCTGGACCCATCAGACCGCATCTGAAGCCGCTCGCCGATCTCGTGCTCTCCAGGTCGTCACTCCCCCATGACCTTGATCATCGCCCGCTTTTTTCGCTGCGGGAGCCAGCCGATGAAACTCAACTGGCTGCCGGTCTTCCCCTCCTTCCGGTACGAGAAAAACTTTTCGACGTTGCAGGCTGTGCAGAGTCCGAGCTGCTGGATCTGCCGCCGAGGGACACCGACCGCGACAAGCTGCGCTTCGTTGACGGCCCTGAGGTCAAGCCGGCCCTTCGCCCCCTCCGGAATCCAGGCACCCCTCATCTCTTCCTTCCAGTTCGCCCCGATCTGCTCCGCAACCTCCTTTCCCACCTGGTAGCAGCATGGGCCGATCGACGGCCCCATCGCCACATGAAGGGCGGACGGGTCGATCTGGTAATCCTCCTTCAACCGGGCGATCGCCCTGGCGGCGATGCCAGCGGCGGTTCCCCGCCAGCCGGCGTGCACCGCTGCAACTATCTTTCGCTCCGGCTCCAGGAACAGCAGGGGAACGCAGTCGGCGGCCATGACTCCAACGAAGACGTTGGTCGCGTCGGTCATGAGCCCATCCCCCACCCCCACCCGTTTCCCGGTCCCGCTGGAGACCCTCAGGATCGTATCGCCGTGGACCTGCTTCGCCGTGACCACATTAAAGTCGTGCAGCCCAACGACCAGCTTGAGGTCACACCAGTTCTGCTTTACGGTCTGGGTGTCATCACCATTCTCGTAGGAGAGATTTAGAGACGCGTACGGCGGCTGGCTCCGGCCCCCACCGCGGCCGAGGAAACCGTGGACCAACCCGTCGAAGCGGTCCCACTGTTGGACGACTAGGCGAAGGATATCCATTTCGCGGCCATTCTATGAAATCGCCGAAAGAGTGTCAATCACTCCAGGAATAGCTGTCGTGCCCGATCCCAGGATTGTCAGTCATCACCCTGCATAGTATAATGAATTGTTTTCGCTC
>CAZCMC010000311.1:0-2176 GCA_964499665.1 uncultured bacterium
GGAGAAGAAGCAGGCTGCCGTAGAAAAAGGCGCGGGAAACGCCGGGCGGGCTCCCACTCGACCGGGCGGCCGGTAGTTCCCTCTGGTTGGGCATTCGGACCCCTTAGGCGTCCACGCGGGTCAGTCTATGATCTGTAGCGCGGCGTCATCGCCCTGGATGAATGCACACGTCATCTGTGCGGTGTTCCTCGCCTGGCCGATGCGACCGCGAGGATCAAGAAGGATGATCCCGGCATCGGCCCCGGTCCGGGCCGTTAACAGTTCGACGGCATGCTTCGCCGCCCCCATCGGCTCCTTGCCTGTCTGCAGGAGATCCAGGGCGGACTTTGCAAGTACGAGCTTGATGATCGCCTCGCCGTCTCCAGTGCAGGAGGCTGCCCCGAGTCGATCGTCCGCATAGGTGCCGCAGCCGATCAGCGCCGAATCGCCCACTCGGCCTGGGGTCTTGAATGGTAGCCCCCCCGTCGAGGTGGCGGCTGCCAAGTGCCCTTCCCGATCACGGGCGACCGCCCCGACCGTACCCGGGGCCTCGGCCTTCTCCCTCTGTGAGGCGGCCCAACGAGCGCGCTGCCGCTCCGCGATCAGGGCCTCGGAGGCGCACTCTTCGATCCCCGCCTCTGCCGCGAAGCGCCTCGCTCCCTCTCCCACCAATAAGACATGTCGGCCGGCCTCCATCACCGCGCGCGCGAGGGTTACAGGATTGGCGATCCGCTCTACCGCGCCGACCGCGCCCGCCGCGAGACTCCGACCGTCCATGATGGAGGCATCGAGTTCTACCTCGCCATCTCGGTTCAGGCAGGCCCCTCGTCCGGCGTTGAAGGCCGGGTCGTCTTCGAGCACTCTGATCGCCTGCTCGACCGCTTCCACCGCCGAGCCACCTCGGCTCAGCGCCTGCCATCCGGCCAGCGTCGCCCTTTGGATCCCGGCCCGTCGCAGCTCAATCAGATCAGGTGCCGCCTTCCCTGCGCCGCCGTGGACCAGGATGACGGGCCCTGGCGTGTCAGCGGGCATTGGGCTGCTCCTGTTCCAGCCGTCTCCGAAGCGAATCCAAGGTCGGCTCGATGGGTGAAGGCAAGCGTGAAGGGATCCCCTGAAGCTCCGGTTGCTTCAGGCCGTGGCCGGTGATCATGCAGATCGTAAGATCGTTAGAGCTGATGATCCCTTCTTGTCGAAGTCTCGCGGCGGCCGCCAAGGAGATCGCGCCGGCCGGCTCCGCGTAGATCCCGGCATGCCGGGCCAGGAGCTCCCGCGCCTCGATGATCTCCGCCTCCTCCAGCGCGACCGCAGTGCCTCCCGATGTCCGGATGTCCCGGACGGCGCGCCAGCCCAGGCTCTTGGGATAGCCGACACGGATGCTCTCGGCCACAGTCTCTTTCGCCGACACCGGCTGAACGTCTGACGACCCGCTTCGATAGGCCTCGACGATTGGCGCGCACGCAGCCGCCTGAGCCGCCACCATACGAGGCAGGCGATCGATCCAGCCAAGGGCGTACAGTTCGTTAAATCCCTTCCAGGTGGCCACCACGCCCAGCCCTCCCGCCGTGGGATGGACGAGCCACTGCGGCACCTCTGCGCCAAGCTGCTCCCACAGTTCGTAGGCATAACTCTTCTTGCCCTCGTTCCGGTGTGGATTGTTGGACAGGCAGGCGTACCACCCGAACGCTCGGACCGCGGCGGCAAACAGCTTTGCCGTCCGATCATAGTCGGCGTTGACCGCGACGATCTCGGCCCCGTGGGCAGCCGCCTGCGCCACCTTTCCGGGCGCGGTCTCGCAGGGCAGCATGATGACGGCGCGCAGCCCGGCCGCGGCAGCATAAGCGGCGACCGAGGCGGCGGCGTTCCCGGTTGACACCACTGCCACCAGCGGGACCCCAAGCTCAACCGCTCGTGAGACGCCGATGGCGTTGCTCCGATCCTTGAGCGAGCCGGTCGGCAGGACGGTGTCGTTCTTCAGATAGAGGCGGTGGAAACCCAGCCGCTCGCCGAGACGCCCCGCAGGCAGGAGCGGGGTGTCGCCTTCGCCGAGCGAGATGACGCACGTTCGATCGCTGAGCGGCAGGAAGGGCCACCACCGGAAGAGACCTCGCTCAGGAGAGGCGAGCAGGGCATCCCGCTCGGCCGGCCCGAGGCCAGCCAGGTTGACCGCTACCTCGAGGACGGCGCCGCACCCTTCGCA
>CAZCMC010000312.1:0-2159 GCA_964499665.1 uncultured bacterium
AATCGATACATTCAGTAGATGCTGTAACCATTTGAGAAGAAGGAGTGAAGCATGATCGATAAAGAGCTGTTGGAGATATTGGCCTGTCCGTCCTGCAAGGCTGACGTCGTGTTGGACGAGCCTGCCGCCAGGATCGTCTGCACCGCGTGTGGACTACGATACCCGATCCGTGACGGGATTCCCGTCATGCTGATCGACGAGGCGGAGCAGGGTCCCCCACCCAAGAAATCATGACCGCACCGAAGCCCAGGGTCAGGTTCGCGCCGAGCCCGACGGGATATCTGCATGTGGGAGGCGCCAGGACCGCCCTCTATAACTGGCTCTTCGCCCGCCATGAGAGCGGGGTCTTCATCCTTCGGATCGAGGACACCGACGCCGAACGGTCCACCGAAGAGTCGGCCGGTGCGATCCTCGACTCCATGCGCTGGCTGGGGCTGGACTGGGACGAAGGGCCTGAGGTGGGCGGGCCCGTAGGTCCTTATCGACAGGCCGATCGCCTCGACCTGTACCGGGGGTATGCGCGGAAGCTGCTCGAGGATGGGAAGGCCTACTACTGTGTCTGCACGCCGGAAGAGCTGGAGGCTCGACGCAAGGCTGCGCTTGCTGCCGGGCGGTCGCCGAAATATGACGGCCGTTGCCGGGAGCGGGGCAACCGCCACCCCGCATCCGGGCAGCCCGGCGTCGTTGGGACCGGAGGAGCCGCCGTCCGTCTGCTGATTCAGGAATCGGGCACTATCGAGATCGCGGATCTGGTCCACGGCCCTATTCGCTTCGAAGATGCCGAGCTGGACGACTTCATTTTGCTTCGCTCGGACGGGATGCCGACCTACAACTTCGCCGTGGTGATCGACGACGTCCTCATGGGGATCACCCACGTGATCAGGGGTGACGATCATATCTCCAACACTCCCCGCCAGATCAAACTCTACGAGGCCCTGGATCTGCCCCTTCCTCGCTTTGCGCATATTCCGATGATCCTTGGCCCGGACCGCTCTCGCCTGTCGAAGCGGCACGGCGCCACGGGTGTCATGGCCTACCGGGAGATGGGGTACCTGCCGGAGGCCATGGTGAACTACCTCGCGCGCCTCGGCTGGTCCCACGGCGACCAGGAGATCTTCACACAGGAAGAAATGATCCGCCACTTCACCCTCGACAAGGTCGGCAAAACGGCTGCCGTGTTCGATCCCGCCAAGCTCGAGTGGTTGAATGGCCAGTACCTGAAGCAGCCCGCCCCTGAGCGGCTGGTCGCATTGATCAGACCCTTCTGGGAGGCGAGTGGGGTGAGCAGGGAAGAACTGGGGCGGAAGGATGATGCGTGGTTGCAGGAAGCCGTCCGCCTCTTTCAGGAGCGGGCCAGGACGCTGGCCGAGCTGGCTTCCTCATCTCGATTCGTCTTCGAGGGCAAGATCGAGCGTGATGAGGCGGCGGTCCGCAAGGTCCTCAGTCCCCGAGCGAAGGCCAGGCTTCTTGCGCTGCTCGAGGACATGCAGACACTGCCCGCCTTCACCGCTGCCTCACTGGAGGGGCTCTTTCGGGCGAGGGCGGAGACCCTTGGTCTGAAGCTGGTCGATCTGGCTCAGCCGTTCCGGGTCGCGCTATCAGGAAAAACGTTCAGCCCGCCCATCTTCCCCATCATGGAGCTGATGGGACCGGACTTGGTGCGACGCCGGGTGGAGGAGGCGCTGGAGGAGGGGGGATGAGGATCGAGGAGCTGCTTGAAAAGCTCCGGAAAGAGTTTGAGACCCTGGAGCGGGAATTCAGACAGGAGATTCCCAAGAAGATCCAGGCCGCGAGGGAGCTGGGTGATTTGCGCGAAAGCGGCGAGTATGAAACGATCAAAGATCGGCAGGGCTTCGTCCAGGCCCGAATCGCCTTTCTGCAGCAGCGCATATCGGAGATCAGCAAGGTCGACCTGATATCGATTCCGAAGGATCGCGTTGCGCTGGGGAGCACCGTCCATCTCGTGGATGAGCAGAGCGGCGAGGAATCGGTCTACACGCTGGTCTTCCCGGAGGCGATGGAGGGCAAGCGCGGCTGGATCTCAGTTGCATCGCCGATCGGGCGGAGTTTAATCGGTAAGCGAGTCGGGGACCGGGCCGTTATTCGGACGCCGGGCGGAAGCAGAGCGTGCGAGGTGACGCGGCTTCAGACCCTGCACG
>CAZCMC010000313.1:0-2152 GCA_964499665.1 uncultured bacterium
TTCGATCACACCCTCTTCGATACCGACCGTTTCTTCTGGGTCGATCTCAAGTCCGCCTTCGCTCGGTTCGGCGTCCCGGATGACGCCTGGGAGAAGAGCTACGAGGCGATCTGGCCATCGGGCTACTCCCTGGTGAAGCACCTCGACGAACTGGAGAGGCTGGGCGTTATCGCCGGTCAAGACATCAGAAGGACGATGCTCGACACGCTCGAAGCGGACTTCTCCGATCTCCGCCCCTACCTGTTTCCTGATGTGCCAGCGTTTCTGGAGGCGGCGCGCCAACGGGGGTTCGATCTGATCCTCCTCTCCTTCGGCGATCCCGCCTGGCAAAGCTACAAGGTGCGAGCTTCAGGACTCGCCCCGTTGTTCCAGAAGATTGTCTACACGGTGAAACAGGGTGGGAAGGGAGAGCTGCTGGATGATCTCGGTTCGTCCTACGCCGAGCTTTGCGCCATCGACAACAATCCCGCCGACCTGGACTCGATGAAGGCGCGTCACTCTAAGCTGCAAACGCATCTCATCTGTCGCGTAAAGCCGTCCGACTTGGAGGGGCCGACCGGCCTGGTCCCGGATCGCTTCCGCGAGGCCGCCAGGTATCTGAGCATCCCCTCCCACCTGTCTCATCACCGCTGCTGGAGTCTCGATGAGGTGCCTCTCTGATGGGCGACCTGATCGTCGCCTCGGCCCCGACGCGCATCGACTTCGCCGGCGGCACGCTGGATATCCCGCCCCTCCACCTCTTTCACCAGCCGGCGATCACCGTCAACGTGGCGATCGATCTTGCCGCAGAGGTCCGCGTTCGCCGACGAGCGGGGCGATCGATACGGCTGTTCGCGGTCGATCAGCAGCGGCGCCTCGCCTGGCCGTCGCGTGAGAAGATCTCCTGGACGCGGGAACCGTTCCTAGAATTGGTGGCTCGGCTGATCCGGTCTCTCGCCCCTGACACCGGCCTGGACATCCGGACCGACTGCCACGCGCCGGCCGGCGCCGGAACCGGCGGCTCTTCGGCCCTGGCGGTTGCCACCGCCGCGGCCCTGGCCGCCGTGACAGGCCGGCGGCTGGATCGACCGACGCTGATCGAGCAGGCGCGGAGCATCGAGACTCAGGCGATCCATGTCCCGACCGGCTACCAGGACTACTACGCCGCAGCCTACGGGGGGGCGAGCGCCATCGAGTTCGGGCTGACCGGGATCCGTCGAACCCCGGTCGGCACAAAGGCATTCCTCGGGGAGCTCGAACGACACCTCCTTCTCGTCTATCTCGGAAAGCCCCGGTTCTCGGGGGCCAACAACTGGGAGCTGTTCAAGCGGCACATTGAAGGGGACCGGAAGACGGTCGCGCTCTTTGAGGCATTAAAGGAGAACGCCATCTCCATGCGGAACGCGTTCCTCAAGCAGGACGTGGCCCGCATCGCTGACCTCCTGAACCGGGATTGGGAGATCCGGCGGCGTGCCCTCCCGGCGATGAGTAGCCCGGCCATCGACAGGTTGATCCGAGCCCTCAGACGGGCAGGCGCCCTCGGTGCAAGAGTCTGCGGCGCAGGCGGCGGCGGGTGCCTTGCTCTTCTCATTGAGCCAGGAGCGAGGGTGCGGCTAGTCGGGATAGCTGAATCTGCTGGAGCACGGACCCTGCCTTGCTCCATCAATATGCGGGGGCTTGTCGTCCGCGTGCTCGACCTCACCCGGGAATGAGTTGCACCTGCGCGCCGAGGGTGGCCCCTTCCTGTTGAGCCAGCGAACCACCGGCACGGCGCCCGCCATCGCTGGGAGGACGCCGACTGGCAGGACCCAGAACGACGTCCTCAGAAAGCGTCGGACGCGGCATCGTTGCAGCCAGCTCATGATCGATTCCCCTGTCACCGAGATCCGGTCTTGCCGAGGACCCGCCCGGGCCGCCCCTGGCCCGGCCCCGCCCCACCCGACGAACGCTGGAGCGCCTGGAGCTCCTTGAAGAGGGCCTGTGCCGAAGTGTCCTCCGGCATGAGCTGCACCAGCGCCCGCGCGTACGCGAGGGCCGAGGCGATATCGCCGGCATCGCGGCTGATGGTGGTGAGGGCAATCAGCAGCTCGCGGTGGGACGGGTGCCGCAGGGAGGCCTGTCGCAGCACGGTGAGGGCCTCCGTGCGGCGGCCCGTCGAGTTGAGGCCGACACC
>CAZCMC010000314.1:0-2146 GCA_964499665.1 uncultured bacterium
CTACACGGCTCAGAACAGAACGCTCTCCCAAGCTTACGGATGGAGGAATCTGTATGACGGTAGGAATGAGGGCGACCTGGAGAGAGAGGATGCAGTGGTTCCTGCTGCAGTTGAACCGCTTCTTGGAACAATGCTATGGGGATGCAGATGTCGCGACGGGTTGCTGACCCCCCTGAACCCGGGGTGCGTGCATCCCTCAAAGACCTACGGTGTTTTCCCCGATCTGCCCTGGTTCCTGAAGCGCCGGTCGGAGAGTCAGGGACTGGGTGTGAGCCCTACCCGAAGAGGAAACAGCAAGACAGTCTGCTCCGGCAGCAACCTCGCTAGCGCTCGCTTACAACGAAGTGCGCCCGTCGGTTCCACTTCCAGGTCGACTCGTCGTGACCCAACACGAAGGGGCGCTCCTTCCCGTAGCTGATCATCCTCATGCGCTTCGCGTCGATTCCGGCCGTCACCAGATAGTCCATTGTGGCCTTCGCCCGGCGTTCGCCCAGGCCCAGGTTATATTCCGCGGTCCCTCGCTCGTCGCAGTGGCCCTCGATCGCGATCTTCGCCGTCGAATTGGCTTTGAGCCATTGGACGTCTTCGGAGAGGTTCGGCTTTGCGTCGCCACGGATGTTCGACTTGTCGAAATCAAAGAAGATATCCTTGAGGGGAGATCCCTTATCCGCCATTCCCGTTGGTCCCGCTGAGGGC
Organism: uncultured bacterium; assembly: GCA_964499665.1. Lineage (GTDB taxonomy): Bacteria > Methylomirabilota > Methylomirabilia > Methylomirabilales > Methylomirabilaceae > Methylomirabilis. The sequence goes on from CAZCMC010000314.1 coordinate 697, forward strand.
GCCCCCTTCGCCGGCGGCTCCTGAAGGGACGTGGGGGGCTTGACCATCTCCTCTTGGGGTGTGAGAGTGCTGGAATACGACCGAGACGCGTCCCCTGGTGAGGTGGTCTGGCCCGCGGTTGATGTTGACGGCGTTGCTGCTCCCGGCTGTCCCGCGCTCGGTTGAGTGCCGATATCGGCAACATCCGCGCGCTTCGGGCAGCCTGACAGCAATAGCGGGAGAGCCATCAGCAGCGCCACTGTCGGAATCGCTCTGATCCTCCGTGGTCTCATCGGCATCGCCTCCTCTGAAAGAATGTCGTGTGTGGCTGAGCGCCCTTCGGTCAGGGTGCCCCACCCTGGACGTGATCTGTCGCGGGCAGCGCCGGAGTAGGCATCGTGCCCCGTGGCGTGGTCTAACATGCTGGAATATTTCGCGGGTTTGGCGTTGAAGCATCTATACTACGCGTCTACTTACCTGTCAATCGAATTCATAACTTCTACTCCCCGGACTCCTGGATTTCCCTTGCGGCAGTGTTTTCGGCTGCGCTATAGTCAGTGGGATGCGACCAGAACAGGAAAGGAAGAGCCTTTGCTCGAATCGGCGGGCGAGGCACAATTACGAGATCGAGGAGGTCATCGAAGCCGGGATTGCCCTCACCGGAACCGAGGTGAAGTCATTGCGCGAGGGCCGGGCCGACCTGAAAGATAGCTACGCCGCCATCGAGGGTCACGAGGCGTATCTCTTGAATTGCCATATCAGCCCGTACTCCGCGGGGAACCGCTTTAACCCCGATCCCAATCGGAAGCGGAAGCTCCTGCTGCACCGGGAGGAGATCGGCAGGCTCATAGGAAAGGTGCAGGAAAAGGGGCTCACGCTGATACCCCTTGGGTTCTACGCGGTTCGACGCAAGATCAAGATTGACCTGGCGCTCGCCCGTGGGAAGAAGTTGTACGATAAGCGAGAAGATCTGAAGCAGCGGGCCATGGCAAGAGAGATGGCCCAACTTACCCGAGGCCGGGCAGACCGACAGTAATCATTGACTTTTTCCGCTTGGCGACCTACAGTGTAGGTGCTTCTCTGACTCCAGCTTCAGCCGACCGAAGCATGGCCTTTCCCATGGGGGCGCTCCGGTTTCGACGGGGGCAAGGGGGTTAGGGCTGCGTGCCGAGGTCCCATCTCCTCGTGAAAAGGTGGGAACACAAGCAACTGCCAACCACGAATTGGCACTGGCTGCCTAAGGGTGGCCACGTCCAACCTGCCCCGTCCGTCGGGTAGGATCTGGGCGCCGTCTAGACGGGCTGGCCTTCCTCTATCGCTCTGGAGAGGCGGGCGAGACCAAGTGAGCTAGCCGCTCCGTGACCCCGCCTGTGGGGGCTGGGAGGGGCGAACGAGCATTCGCAGGCTACGCACGTAGATGTCCTTTCCGACATGTCCTCGGACGCGGGTTCGACTCCCGCCGCCTCCACCA
>CAZCMC010000315.1:0-2139 GCA_964499665.1 uncultured bacterium
GACCTTGCCGCCCTTCCGCCGGGTATGCTACGATGCCAGTATGCCGATCAAGCATATCATTGTCGGAACCGCCGGCCACATCGATCACGGGAAGACCTCCCTGGTGAAGGCCCTGACCGGCATCGACACCGATCGTCTGAAGGAGGAGAAGGAGCGGGGGATCTCGATCGAGCTGGGCTTCGCCAACCTGGCCCTTTCCGAGGAGCTCCATCTCGGGATCGTCGATGTCCCCGGGCACGAGCGCTTCGTCAAGACGATGCTGGCCGGGGTCGGGGGGATCGATCTGGTGATCCTGGTTATCGGCGCCGACGAAGGGGTGATGCCGCAGACGCGGGAGCACCTCCACATCTGCGAGATGCTTCAGGTTCAGCGCGGTCTGGTCGCCTTAACAAAGGTTGATCTCGTCGAGCCTGATTGGCTGGGGATGGTGCAAGTCGATCTGGAGGGATTCCTGGCCGGGACCTTTCTCGAGGGCGCGCCGGTGATCCCGGTGTCGTCGGTGAGCGGGCAGGGACTCCCGGAGTTGCGTGCGGCCCTGCGGGGATTGGCTGAGATGGTCGAGTCGAGGCGCCACGACGGGATCTTCCGTCTGCCGATCGACCGTGTCTTTACCATCAAAGGGTTCGGCACCGTGGTCACCGGCACCCTGTGGTCCGGGACACTGAAAGTCGGAGACGAGGTCATTGTCCTGCCGCAGGAGCTTCGTTCAAGGGTCCGCCGGCTGCAAGTCCACGGCAAGACGGTAGAACAGGCATGGGCCGGACAGCGGACGGCGGTGAATCTGCCCGGCCTGGAGGTGGAGCAGCTCGACCGAGGCGATCTGCTGGCGTTTCCTGGCGCGCTCAAGCCGACCACGGCCCTCGACGTGTCGTTGGCGCTCTTGAAGGACGCGCCTCGTGCCTTGCGGAACCGGGCCAGGGTCCGGTTCCACCTGGGGACAAGCGAGGTGCTGGCTCGCGCCGTCCTGCTCGATCGGGAGGAGTTGAACCCTGGCGAGGAGGCCTTCGCCCATCTGCGGCTTGAAGCCTCGGCCACCGCATTGGCCGGCGACCGGTACGTCATCCGGAGCTATTCCCCCGCCCGGACCATCGGAGGCGGCAGCATCCTCGACCCGACACCGCCTGTCCGGCGGCGGCCCAAGGCGCAATTGTTGGAACATCTCAAGGTGCTGCAGACCGGCACATCGGGGCAGCAGGTGGAGCGCCTGCTGCTACAGGCCGGTCCGGTGCCGATCTCTCTGGACGCGCTGAGGGCCTCAGCCAGCCTTGACGAGACCACGTTGAAGGGAGAGCTCAAGCGCCTCATTGAGGCCGGCGTGGCCGTCCCCTTGGGAGGGAAAGGCGAGCTGGGGTATCTCCACCGTGCCAGCTACGATCGCCTCGCGGCTGAGATTCTTTCGCGCCTCGAGGAGTTCCACAGGAAAGAGCCCCTGAAGGACGGTCTTCCCAAAGAAGAGCTTCGGACCAAGCTGCCCCAGGTCAGTCCGGCCCTTTTCGCCCGCCTGGTGCAAGGCCTGGTGGAGGAGCGGCGGATCGCCATCAATCGAGAGAAGGTGCGACACTATCTGCATCGACCGATCTTCTCGGATGAGGAGCAGGCGCTAAAAGGGCGGCTGGAAGCGATTTACCGAGCGGGAGCGTTTCAGCCCCCCGATCTCGGGCAGGCGCTTGCCCAAGCACGAGGGACGGGCCAGGCGGCGGTCACAATCTTTCATCGTCTTGCCGATGATGGGACGATCGTCAAGATAAAGGACGACTTCTACTTGCATCGTGACCATTATGAGCGGGCGAAGGAGATACTGCTCGACCATTTCAAACTCCATGCCACCATCACCGTCCCGGAATTTAAGGACCTCCTGGGCGTGACTCGAAAGTTCGCCATCCCCTTGTTGGAGCATTGTGACAGTGTCAAACTGACCCGTCGCCAGGGAGACGAGCGGGTCCCGTACGCGTAGGGGCCTCGCGGGGAGGAAGGTGCATGTTCGGATTGGGGATCACAGAATTGCTGGTGATTATGATTATCGTGTTGATCGTCTTCGGCGCGAGTCGGCTGCCGGAGATCGGCAGCGGTTTGGGCAAGGCGATCCGCGGCTTCAAGGAGTCGGTGACGGGGAAAGACGCCATTGACGTCACGCCAAAG
>CAZCMC010000316.1:0-2128 GCA_964499665.1 uncultured bacterium
CTTCCGGAAATCGTGTGGGTTCTTGGAAGGACGTCGGTGGTTCCCAAGGGAGTCCTCTCCCCCCGATTGTTACTGTCGGGGGGAGGGGCGTGGGGAGGTAGAAAGCTTGCCGGCTTACACGAACCAAGGCCCCCCCACTAGGCCCAGCCTCTGGATGCCTCTACCCCTCCTTGCCTCCCCTTACAAAGGGGAGGAATCTGAAGGGCGCCCACACAAAAGCCTGAAGAGCCGTATTTTGCATGACGGCAAAAATATGTGTGGGTATCCCAATCTGCCTCCGCACAGCGTTATGATTTGTCCGAAAAACTTGGAACAGCACTAGGGGAGGATGTCGATGAGAAGACTAAGATCGCAATGGATCGCCCTTGCGGCCTTTGCCGCCCTTGCAGGCAGCATGGGCGCCCTCAGGTTATTCGCGGGAGAGGCCACAGCTCAGCCGAAGCCAGCCAAGGGCGATGTCGCCCGGGGCAAGGCAGTTTACGAGAAGAAATGCGCCGTCTGTCACGGGCTCGATGGGAAGGGCAATGGCCCGGCGGAGTTTGTCCTCTTCCCTAAACCCCGCGACTTCACCAGCGGGATCTTCAAGATCCGCTCCACCACGACACTGCCAACCGACAACGACTTGCTGCGAACGATCACGCAGGGGATCCCCGGGACCTCGATGCCTTCCTGGTCGTCGCTCAGCCAAGCCGACCGGTGGGACCTGGTGGCCTTCGTCGAGAGTCTTTCTCCGCGGTTCACCGAGGAGAAGGCCGGTTCGCAGGTCCAGATCCCGAAGCCGCCAGCACAAAGTCAGAAGCTGTTGGCGCTTGGGAAAGAGTACTACAAGGAGGCCGGCTGTTTTGACTGCCACGGCACGACCGGCAGGGGAGATGGCCCGGCTGCCGGGACGCTGAAAGATGAGTGGGGCTATCCGATCGTCCCTTACGACTTTACGATACCCGGGCGAATGAAAGGGGGCTCGAATCTCCAGGATATCTACCGGACGCTCACCGCCGGAATCGGCGGAACCCCGATGCCCTCCTACGCAGACTCTCTTGGCGAGCGGGAGCGATGGGGGCTCGGTTACTACGTGCTGTCCCTCGCGCGCAAGCCGGCCCCCGCACCGGCTGCTCAAGAGATGACGACCGTCCTCACCCGCTTCGTGACAGGGCTTCTGCCGACCGACCCTACTGCCGCTCTCTGGCAGCAGGCGAAGCTGGTAGCGATCCAGACGCGAACCCTGTGGCTCCGGCCGAACGAAACCGGACCGATTAAAGTGGCTTCCTACCATAATGGGAAGGAGATCGGCTTCCTTCTCGAATGGGACGATCCGATCATGAATCAAGAGGTGCTTCGCCATGAAGATTTCCGTGACGCAGCAGCCGTGCAGTTCCCATTGTCGGCCGGAGAGCCTTCCTACGTCATGGGCGAACAGAAAGGTCCGGTGAACATCTGGCACTGGAAAGCCGACTGGCAGGCTGATCTCGCGCGCTTCCGGGACATTCAGGATCGCTATCCGAACATGGCGTGGGATGAGTACCCGTTTGTGAAGGGGGCTTCCCACGGCGACAAGAGTCAAGTGCGAGTCGCCACGGCCTCTCACGATCCGACCTATCTGGCCGGGTGGGGGGCGGGGAATCTCTTCTCCACGCCTCAGCGTCTGACGCCGGTTGAGAATCTGAACAGCATCGGGCTCGGCACCTTAACCTCACAGGCGCCCGAACACCAATCCGTCAAAGGCCATGGGATCTGGGCTGATGGGAAGTGGCGCGTGGTGATGGTCCGGGCGCTCCGGACCGCGAACGAGCGCGATACCCAGTTCGAGCCAGGCACCACCGTCCCGGTCGCCTTCGCAGTCTGGGACGGCGCCCAGGGCGACAGAGATGGCCGAAAGGCGGTCACCGTCTGGCAAACCCTGAAGCTAGAGAAGGCTCGTTGACCCGATTAGACCGTCATTGCGAGCACATTCACTTCGTTCAGTGTAAACTCCGCGAAGCAATCCCACCTTTTGCGAGATTGCTTCGGTCACTTCGTTCCCTCGCAACGACACCTCATTTTATGCGTTTGCATTAGTCAGGTGCGGAGAGGTTAATGGAAACACCAAGCAGCAAGATCGTGACCGTCGATGTAAGGGAGGATATCCGCC
>CAZCMC010000317.1:0-2095 GCA_964499665.1 uncultured bacterium
TGGGTTGCGTGCGGCAGGAGTGTGAGACGAGGGATGAGGGTTCTGTCGAAGCGCGTAATGCCTGAGGCCCCAAGCTCCGCCAGGCGATGCCGACAGAGGGCAACAGAACCTCTCAGCGTCCAGACGTCGAAACCAAGGAAATCGACCGCGAAATCCTCCAACAGCTCGGCGGCCCGCTGTAGCTTTGCGGAGGCTCTGTCGAAGTCTCCAGCGACAAGATAGTGAAACCCCATGGCGACGTGGACCAGGCCCTGATAGAAGATCTTTCGCGCCCCTCCTTGCCTCATCCAGATCAGCTCAAAGAGCTCGTGGGCTTCGAGATAGTGGCCTGCGTTATAGGTCCGAACTGCCTCGAGTGTCTCAACGTCAAGTTCGGGGACCTCCTCGTCCACCCGACGCTCCTCAAGGACCCGGAGGGGGACCACGATGGCTTCTGCCTCTTCCTTGACTCTGGGACGGCCTATTTGTAAAACTCGGCCCGATCGCCACTTGCGACCTCAACGACTTCTTTTTCCGATCCCCGCTTGACGGTGAATGCGACCCGCTCGCCCGCCCGCTTCCTCCAGAGGGAGCTGTAGAGGTCTTGTCGCGTGCCAACGCTTTGGAAGTCCACCGCCAAGATCACGTCCCCCTCCTTCATCCCGCAACTGGCGGCTGGACCCTCGGGGACGAGGCCGGAGACGACGACCCCTTCCTCAGTCTGATTGGGGAAGAATCCAACCCATGCCCGACATCGGCGGCTGACGACCTTGCCGTGCTGAAGCAACTCGTCACGGTGGTTCTCAAACATCTCTGCCGGAATGGCCATGGAGAACTTCGCCATCTCGCTCAGGTTCAGCGACACGACGCCCACCACCTGCCCCTTGAGATCGAGCAGTGGTCCGCCGCCAAAGCCCGGATTGAACGCGGTTGTCTTGATGCAGCGATCGAGCATATATTCCCAGTAGGCATCAAAGTCGCCCAAGTAGGTCACACACCCTCCAGCCACCCGGCGCTCCTTCTCTGAGATGCTGGCGACGATGAAGACCGGCTGGCCCAGGCTGAGATGGCGCGATGATCCAACCTGGAGGGCCCGGAGCTTCGAGCCGTTGATTCTGACGACGGCGAGGCCGGCATCAAAGTCCTGCGCGGCGATGGTCCCGCGAAACGAGCGCCCATCGATGAGGCTCACCCGGATCGATCGTGCGCCCAACACCACATAGTTGACGGTGAGGACATAGCCGCGTGGATCGATCAGGCACCCCGACCCCATCCGTTCATCGCCCAGGGCCAGTCGAGACGGGTGGTTCGGAGCGACCTGGACGTGGAGGTTGACCGTCGCTGGCAGAACACGCTTCACCAGTTCACAGGAGGCGTCCACTCCCAGCTCCTTCCGCTACTGGATCATTGCCCTCGCGCGATTCACCAGACGATCGAGACGAGATGATTATACTCGGTCCGAGCCGTCACAACAACGGCTAAGGTGGAAGAGCATGGGACTTGGGCCAGCTTGAGGGTACGAGTGATTTCCGATATGATGAGGTGCCATGGTCACCAACCGACAGATCGGCAGGGCCCTGCAACTCGTGCGACATGCCATCAGCGCCTGGGAGCCACCCGCGCTAAACAAGATCGCCGAAGAGTCCGACGACCCGTTTCGGGTCTTGATCTCCTGCATCCTGAGCCAGCAGACCAAGGATCAAGTGACGGGGGTGGCATCCGCGCGACTGTATCGCCTCGCCGATCGGCCTGAGACGATCCTCGCGCTCAGCGAACGGCGGATTGCGCGGGCGATCTACCCGGTGAGTTTCTATCGGACCAAGGCCAGAACCATCCGCGAGGTCTGCCGGACCCTCCTGACCCGCTTCGCCGGGCGTGTGCCCGACAACCTCGAGGCGCTCCTCAGCCTCAAGGGGGTGGGCCGAAAGACCGCCAATCTCGTCGTGACGGTCGGGTACAGAAAGTCAGGCATCTGCGTCGATACGCATGTCCATCGAATCTCAAACCGCTGGGGGTACGTCACGACCAAGACACCCGAGCAGACCGAGATGGCCCTCCGACGGAAGCTGCCGAAGCGGCACTGGATCTATTACAACGACCTGCTGGTCCCGTTCGG
>CAZCMC010000318.1:0-2087 GCA_964499665.1 uncultured bacterium
ACCTTCCGTCCACGATGATCTCGCCTTGGCCAATCGGCTCGAGCTTGTTGATGCAACGGATGAGCGTGCTCTTGCCCGACCCGCTCGGCCCGCACACGACGACCACCTCGCCCACCCGGACCTCCAGATCCACATCCCTCAGGACATGCAGCGCCCCGAACCATTTATTGACCCGCCTAAAGGTGATCATAAGGATATCTTGATAGCCTTGTTTGGTCGGGCCGTCAACAACGAAGTCGAGGAGCCCGGGTCCGGGAAACCTTTTGGGTGAGAAAGGAACATCCAGTTGGGATCGAACCTGCTCTGCCACCAGCGACGAACACTCAGTGGGTTGTTGTGCCTGGAATAAGCTGTTGACAAAATAGCCTAACATTAATGTATACTAATTTGTAAACAGATAGGAGGACCATGACAATGGCGAGCTTGACCGTGAGGATTGGCGAAGAATCTCACAAGGCCCTTCGAGAGATCGCAGCGCGTAGCGGAAAGTCGATGCAAGCAGTCCTTGCGAAGGCGATAGAGGAGTACCGCCGAAAAAGCTTCTTAGAGAATGCCAATGCGGCGTTTGCAGACCTTCGTAAAGATACCAAGGCATGGCATCGAGAACAGGAAGAACGGGCGGCATGGGATGTGACCCTTGGCGACGGACAGGGGAAAGATTGACATGCCAGAGCCAAGTCGTGGTGAAGTCTGGCTAGTTGATCTCAGCCCCACCAAAGGACACGAACGGTCTGGAAGAAGGCCCGGCTTGGTCGTTTCCGTAGGCCTGTTTAATCACGGCCCGGCAGGTCTGGTAGTCCTGCTCCCTATTTTCACAGTTGCCACGGGTGTTCCCCTCCATGTTCAGGTAAATCCTCCAGAGGGGGGCTTGAAGCAGAGGAGCTTCGTCAAGTGCGAGGATGTCAGGTCGGTCGCCAAGGAACGGTTGTTGCGCCGAGTTGGGGCGATGTCCCCACATACTATGGATGGCGTCGAAGACCGACTGCGAATCTTGCTCAATCTGTAATACCCTCGCGAGGGAAAGCGATGCGGGCCCCATTCCCTAAGGGGTGCTCCGATTCGGTCGTGGCCGCACGGCGCCCGGCGACGGAGGACCGAGGAGGGCCAGGAAGTCCGCAGGGCGGATGACCTTTACATACCGAATTTGTTCTAGGCTGAGGAGGTCGGCGTCTCCCGTGACCAGATACTGTGCGCGACCTGTCAGCGCACAGGCCACCACGGCGAGATCGTCCGGATCGCGAAGCCGGACGGCAGGTTGGCGTCGGATGGTCACGGTCTCGGCGAATGGGATGAACTCCTCTTCGAGGAGCCCGCGAATCTCGCCCTCGGTCAAGTGGAACTTCGGATAAGCCAGGACGCGGAGGATCTCCTCGAGGAGCGCTCGAGAGAGGAGGAGATGGAACCGGCCCGTCTGCCACGCCTTGACCAAGCCGCCCGTGGATCCGCCAAACAGGAGTGCCGACAGGATGACGTTCGTGTCGAGGACGGCCCGAATCACCTCCGCTTGCCCCGGGCCCAGCGAATGGCCGCGGTCAGATCGGCGTCCGTCAAACCGAGGCGTCGGATTTTCTCCCGCACTGCCCGGAGCCGTTCACCCGGCGCGCTCACGGCCACGGGTCTCAACACCACCTCTCCCTCCCGCATGGTAACGTCAAAGTACTCGGTTGGTGGCAGGGCATCCACCACTTTCTTGGGGAGCGTGATCTGGTTCTTCGAGGTCTTCTTGGCCAGCATGTTCCTTACCTCCTTGTTGTAAGGATACCTTGCTGAGCCGGGAATGTCAAGGCGCTGGGTGGTACTGTGAGAGGAGAAGGGAAGGTCGAGGGGGAATGACTATGTGGAGGTGCGGTGGCGGGCAGAGCGGAGCATCTCGATGAGGACGGCGCGGCACTGCTGGGTCGTCGTGACTTCGCGCGGGAAGGGGATGCGCGCCCCGGAGAGGCGCGGCCCGCTCTTGAGGCGGAGCTTGAACCCGAGGCGGTCCACGGAGACCATGACCGCTTCGTCGGACTCGGTCCCGGCCAGGACCCGCGCGAAGGTGACCAGCGCGTCGGCATGGTCCCCGTTCATATGCTCGATGATGCCTG
>CAZCMC010000319.1:0-2075 GCA_964499665.1 uncultured bacterium
GCGGCGACGGGTGCGGCGGCTGAGACTACGCTGGAAAAGATCAACCGGAGCGGGGTCTTCACGGTCGGGACTCGGACCGCCTCTCCCCCCTTCGGCTACATCAACAAGCAGAACGAGTGGGTCGGGTTCTCGATTGATCTGGCGAGGTTGGTCCACAAGAATCTCGAGAAGCGACTGAAGAAGTCGATCAAGTTTGAGCTAAAGGAGAGCACACCGGCCACACGAATCCCCTTACTGATGAGCGGGGCGGTGGATCTGATCGCGGAGACCATGACCGACACGCGGGCGCGGCGGGAGAGCGTCGATTTCAGCCTGACCTACTTCGTGACCGGAGCCCAGTTCCTGGTGAGGGAGAGCAGCTCGATCCGCGGCATCCAGGACATCGCCGGCAAGCGCATCGGTGCACAGCAGGGTGCAACGAACGAGCGGATCGTCCGCGAGCGAGCCCCGCAGGCCAAGCTCGTTGTCTTCCCGGACCAGCCGGCCGCCTTCACGGCTTTGGCCCAGGGGCGGATCGACGCCTACACCAACGATGGCATCCAGCTCGCGGGTGTGAAGGCGAAGGCCCCTTTCCCTGAAATATGGAAGATCGTAGGGGACCTCTACAGCTATGAACCGTATGGAATGGCGATGCGGAAGAACGACTCCGACTTCCGCGCGGTTGTGAACAACAGCTTGATGCAGGCGATCGAGGGGGGCGAATACTTCAGGCTCTACGACAAGTGGTTCGGTCCCAAGGGTGAGGTCCCCTACCCTTTGACTGACCGCATCAGGTCATTCCTGATGATGCAGGTGGTTCCCATGTAGGCTCGCAAACATGACCTACGACTTTCAGTGGAGCATCCTCTGGACGGGAGAGAACGGGCGCTGGCTCCTTGAGGGGCTCTGGACGACGATCCGTCTCTCGGCCCTGAGTTGGATCTTCGCCTGCGGGCTCGGGATCCTCTCGGGCGCGCTCCGGACCGCGCCGTTCCGACCTCTGCGGGCCCTGGCCACGTGCTATGTGGAGTTCTTCCGGAACGTCCCACTGCTGGTTTGGCTGTTCTTCTGGTACTTCGGCGCCCCCCAGGCGCTGCCTCGCCCCGCCCAGGACTGGCTGAACCTTCACGGCCCGGAGTTCTGGTCGGCCGTGGTGGCTCTGAGCGTCTATCACGGGGCCCGGATGTCCGAGGTGATCCGGGCGGGGATCCAGTCCGTCCCCAAGACGCTGTTCGAGGCCTCCGTCGCCACCGGCCTCTCGGTGGGACAGGCCTATCGCCTTATTCTCATCCCGATCGCCTTACGCCTGATCATCCCGCCCGCGACCAATGAGTCGTTGAACCTCCTCAAGAACTCCTCGCTGGCTCTCACGATCGGCGTGGCCGAACTGACATTCATGACCCGCCAGATCGAGACCTATACCGCCAGAGCCTTCGAGGCGCTGACCGCAGGCACCCTCATCTACCTGGTCCTGTGCCTCACCATCGCGTCCGTCATGAGCCAGGTGGAGCGATCCTTCCGGATCCCTGGTCTGATCGCCCGCGGCGTGAGATCCGAGTCGTGAGCTTCGACTGGGGGATCATCGCCGGCAACTGGAAGTTCCTGCTGCTCCAGGGACTCTTTGGGATCGGGAGCTTCGGCGGAGGGACGCTCCGCCTGGCGATTCCCGCCATGGTGCTGGGGTCCATCCTAGGCGTCGTCATCGGATTGTGCCGCCTGGCCCACCGCCGCTGGATCTCCTATCCGGCGGTGCTCTACGTGGAGATCTTCCGGGGTGTTCCGCTGGTGATGGTGATCTTCTGGTTCTGGTTTCTCATCCCACAGATCACCGGGCAGCGGCTCCCGGACTACAGCGTGGCCCTCGCCGCCTTCGTGGTCTTCGAGGCGGCCTACCTCGGGGAGATCGTCCGCGCCGGCGTGCAATCTGTCCCCCGCGGCCAGGTTGACGCGGCCCTGGCGAGCGGCTTGACCTATGGAGAGATGATGCTTCACGTCATCCTCCCCCAGGCCATTCGGAACATGATCCCCTCGCTGGTCACGCAGTTCATCGTCCTCTTCAAGGACACCTCCCTGGCCTCGATCATCGGCATGATGGA
>CAZCMC010000320.1:0-2075 GCA_964499665.1 uncultured bacterium
CTGGTGATCCGGGTGGAAGGGGTGATCGCCCCGAGTTCGGCCGACTATATCATCTCCGCGATCAAGCGGGCGGACCGCGAGCTGGCGCAGGCGCTCGTTATCGAGCTGGACACCCCGGGTGGTCTCGACCTCTCGATGCGCTCGATCATCAAGGAGATGCTGTCGGCCGAGCGACCGACCGTGGTCTACGTCTCGCCCAGTGGGGCGCGCGCAGCGTCGGCGGGCGCCTTCATCACCTTGGCGGCCCACGTGGCCGCCATGGCGCCGGGGACTAATATCGGCGCGGCCCACCCGGTCAACATGGGGGGCCAGATGGATAAGGAGATGAACAAGAAGGTGACCAATGACGCCGCCGCGTACATCCGGACCATCGCCGAGCGGCGCGGCCGCAACGTCCAGTGGGCCGAGGACGCGGTGCGCAAGAGCGTCTCAGCGACCGAGAAAGAGGCGCTGAAGCTCAAGGTCATCGACCTCGTGTCGGAGAAGCTGGAGGACCTGCTCGGGGCCATTGACGGACTGGCCGTGACAACTGCGAGCGGGAAGGTCACGCTGCGCACGAAGGGGGCGGAGGTGAAGCGGATCGAGATGGGCCTCCGGGACAAGGTCCTGAAGGTGATCTCCGATCCGACCATCGCCTACCTGCTTATGATGCTGGGACTTGCCGGGCTGTACTTTGAGCTCTCGACCCCTGGGGCGATCCTGCCCGGGATCCTGGGCGGCATCTGCCTGATCCTGGCCTTCTATGCCTTTCAGACGCTTCCCATTAATTACGCGGGGCTCCTCCTCATCCTCCTGGCAGTCATCTTGTTCATCGCCGAGGTTAAGGTCGCGTCGCATGGCCTGCTTGCGGCCGGGGGAATAACGGCCATGATCCTCGGCTCCCTCATGCTGATCAAGAGTTCTGAGCCGTTCATGCGGATCTCACTGGCAGCGATCCTGGCGACCACAGGGGCGACGGCCGCATTCTTCATCTTCATCGTTACGATGGCCCTCAGGACACAGCGGCAGAAGACGACCACCGGGGTGGAAGGGCTGATCGGGCAGGTCGGGACGGCTCGGACGCCGCTGCGACCGGAAGGCAGGATCTTCGTCGGTGGAGAGCTCTGGTCGGCCCGATGTGAGGAGGGCGCGGAAATCGGCGACAAGGTGCGGGTCCAGGCGGTGAAGGGGCTCATGTTGATGGTCGGCAAAGAGGCGGCGGTGGTCGAGGCTCACGCGGTTCCAACACAGGACAGATCAGGGAGGTAGGTATGCATATCCTGGATATTCTCTCCGTCTTCCAAGTGATCCCGATGATCTTCGTCATTATTGCGGCGGTGTACGTCCTTGCCACCTCGGCCCGCATCCTGCGTGAGTACGAGCGGGCTGTGATCTTCCGGCTGGGCCGCGTCGCAAAGGCGATCATCAACATCGGCGGAGAGGGCAACGGGCCGGGCCTGATCATCCTGATCCCACTCCTCGATCGAATGGTGAAGGTGAGCCTGCGGACAGTCACGATGGACGTTCCCTCCCAGGACGTGATCACCAAGGATAACGTGTCGTTGAAGGTCAACGCCGTCATCTACTTTCGGGTCATCGACCCTGACCGCGCCATCATCCAGGTCGAAGATTACCTCTTCGCCACCTCGCAGATCGCGCAGACGACCCTCAGGAGCGTCCTCGGCCAGTCGGAGCTGGACGAGTTGCTGGCCGAGCGCGACCGCATCAATCAGCGACTCCAGCAGATCATCGACGAACACACCGACCCCTGGGGGATCAAGGTCACGGCGGTGGAGATCAAGCTGGTGGACCTGCCGCAGGAGATGCAACGAGCCATGGCCAAGCAGGCGGAGGCGGAGCGCGAGAAGCGGGCGAAGATCATCCACGCCGAGGGCGAGCTACAGGCCTCCGAAAAGCTGGCCCAGGCCGGCAGGATCATGGCGTCGGAGCCGGTCACAATCCAGCTTCGGTATCTGCAGACGTTGACCGAGATCGCCACGGAGAAGAACTCGACGATCATCTTTCCGATCCCGATTGACATACTGAAGACCTTCATGGTAGATCAAAAGAAATAACGCGCCTCGCCAAAGGAGGGC
>CAZCMC010000321.1:0-2068 GCA_964499665.1 uncultured bacterium
CCCGATTGCTGCTCAGGCAGCTCCCTTCGGTGGACGAGTTGTTGCAGGAGCCATCGATCCGGGGGTTGATGGAGAGCGTCCCGCGCTGGGCGGTGGTTGAGGCGGTTCGGGAGGTATTGGATCGGTGGCGGCGAATTGTGGCCGCCGGGCCGTCCGGATCATCCCAGACCGATCCACCACCCAGGGCTGCTCTGATCGCCGAGGCGCGGGAGGCCGCGCGGCGCCGGGATCGACCGGCCCTGCGACGGCTGATCAACGCAACCGGCGTGATCGTGCACACCAACCTGGGTCGTGCCCCGCTACCCGAGGCCGCCATCGAGCGCATCGTCGAGGTGGCACGGGGCTACTCCAACCTGGAGTACGACCTTGAGCGTGGCACCCGGCGCTCCAGGCAAGCCCATGTGGAATGGCTCCTGTGTCGGCTGACTGGCGCCGAGGCTGCGCTTGCGGTGAACAACAACGCGGCGGCGGTGCTGCTGGCCATCAACACGCTGGCCGAGGGGAAGGAGGTCATCGTCTCCCGCGGGGAGCTGGTGGAGATCGGGGATTCATTCCGGATTCCAGACATCATGCGTCGGGCCGGCGGGATCCTGAAGGAAGTCGGGACGACAAACCGGACCTACCTCAGGGACTACGAGACGGCCATCGTCGGGGCGACCGCCATGCTCCTGAAGGTCCACCCCAGCAACTTCCGGATCCTGGGTTTCGCGGCCGATGTCCCCGTGAGCGAGCTCGTCACACTAGGCCAGCAGCGCGGCCTGCCCGTGGTGGAAGATGTGGGGAGCGGCGCCCTCTTGGATCTCACGCAGATCGGGCTCCCCAAGGAGCCGCTGCCTTCAGAGAGTGTCCGAGCCGGCGCGGACCTTGTGACCTTCAGCGGGGACAAGCTGCTTGGAGGACCTCAAGCGGGCTTGATCGTTGGCAAGCGGTCGCTGGTCGAGAGGCTTCGCCTCAATCCGCTGGCCCGGGCGGTGCGGATCGACAAGCTGACGCTGGCCGCGCTGGAGGCCACCCTCCGCCTCTGCCTTGACGAGGGGCGGGCCTTTTCAGACATCCCGGTGCTCCGGGCACTGGCCATGCCGCTCCGGGAGGTCGATCGACGGGCCAACCGGCTCTGCGGTCAGATCGCGACACTCGCGTCCGGTCATCTCGAGGTGTCGGTCATCAGTGGGACGTCGGAGGTCGGCGGCGGGGCGCTGCCGCTCGAAGCGATTCCGACGCGCCTGGTTGCGGTGCGGGCGGCCCACCTGACCCCCCAGGTCATTGAAGAGCGGCTGCGACGAACTGACCCACCGGTCATGGTCCGGATCAAAGACGGCCAGGTCCTCCTCGACCCCCGCACCGTGCTGGAGGAGGAGCTGGAGGAATTGGCCAAGGTGGTTGCCTCGGTTGCAACGCCATAGATGGTGCGGAGTGCGGGGTGCGAAGTCCGGGGTGCGGGTTGTGGCAGCCTAAGGGCGTGACACCCAGGTGGAGTGACAGGTGAAAGGGGTCTTTGTCACGTTCGAGGGTGGCGAGGGGTCAGGGAAGACCACTCACCTGAAACGTCTCGCTCACTATCTTCGCGACCTCGGCGACGAGGTCGTCGAAACCCGGGATCCAGGCGGGACGACCATCGGCAAAGAGATCCGGACGCTGTTGCTGAGCCCGGAATCGGCTGCCATCTCGGATTCAGCAGAATTGCTTCTGTACGAGGCCAGCCGGGCTCAACTTGTCCGGGAGGTGATCACCCCTGTCATTGCTCGGGGCGCGGTGGTGTTGTGCGACCGGTTCACCGATTCTACGCTGGCGTACCAGGGGTTTGGAAGGGGCCTCGATCTGAATCTGATCCGAGAATTGAATCTTTTTACCACCGGTGGGCTTGCCCCGGACCTCACCATTCTCCTGGATCTCGACCCGAGAATCGGACTTGAGCGGTGCACAAGGGGTTCACGTCCTGGGCTAACCTCCCGTGACAGGCTTGAGGCGGAACCGCTCTCGTTTCACCAGCGGATCAGAGAGGGGTACCTCGCGCTAGCGCGCGAGGAGCCCGAGCGGATTCGAGTGATGAACGCAGCGATGAGTATGC
>CAZCMC010000322.1:0-2059 GCA_964499665.1 uncultured bacterium
CTTGCCTCCAGGATCGTCCGCATCCCGATCTTGGACTCGTACGGGTACGGCTCCCCGCGAGCCGCGTCTCGCATCAGCTCGATCCCGACCATGAATCCGACTTGTCGGATATCGCCCACGTGCGATAGCGACCGGAGTGACTCCAGCTCCCGCCTGAGTTGGGCGATCTTTGGCCGGACCCGATCCAAGGTCCGCTCCCTCCGAAAGCAACCAAGGTTGGCCAGGGCGGCCGCGCACGCCAGCGGGTTTGCGGTATAGGTATGACCGTGAAAGAAGGTCTTCTTCTCACCATAGGGGGCACAGAAGCCGTCGAAGATCTCCTGCGTCGTCAGGGTTGCCGCAAGCGGGAGGTAGCCGCCGGTGATTCCCTTGGCTAGACAGAGCAGGTCCGGCGTGACCCCTTCTTGCTCGCAGGCAAACATCGTCCCGGTCCTGCCGAACCCGGTGGCAACCTCGTCCAGGATGAGAAGAACGTTGTATTGCGAGCAGAGCGATCGGACCGACTTCAAGAAGCCCGGCGGTGAGGGGAGCATCCCGGCCGCAGCCTGCACCAACGGCTCTATGATCAGGCCGGCCACCTGGTCGTGGCGTCGCCTGAGGAGAGATTCCAGCCGTTCCAGCGAATCGGGCCGGCGAGAGCGGTCCCATGGCGACCGGTACGGGGACGGAATCCTCCACGTCGGGAAGAGGAGCGGTCGGTACAGCCGGTGAAAGAGATCGATCCCGCCGACGCTGACCGCGCCCAGCGTGTCGCCGTGATACGACTCGTCCATGGCGATGAACCGGGTCTTTCGGAGACACCGCCCGCCCTGCTGCTGCCAGTACTGGAAGGCCATCTTCAAGGCGATCTCGACGGCTGTCGCGCCGTTGTCGGAGTAGAAGACCTTGGCGAGCCCGTCCGGCGCGATCCGGACGAGCGCCTTGGCCAGCTCGATCGCTAGGGGATGGGTGAGGCCGAGGAAGGTGCTGTGGGCGATCTTGGCGAGTTGGGCGCGGATGGCTCGATCGATCGCCGGCTTCCGGTGGCCGTGGACGGTGACCCAGAGGGAGGAGATGCCATCCAGGTAGCGCCGCCCGTCAACATCGATAAGGGTGCTCCCCTCACCACGCTCGATGATCGGGTGGCGCTCCCGCAGCCAGTCCTGCATCTGGGTGAACGGGTGCCAGACGTATCGTTTGTCGTCCTGCCGGAGCCGATGGCTGCGGGAGGCCATTGCGAGGGTTAGTGCGAGGAGGCTATGGTGAGCTTGGCCTGTCCCGAGCCTTGCTGAGGGGTCGAAGCAGCGGAGAGGGGCCCATCGAAGTCGAGCCCCAGATCGCGGAACATCTTCAGATCGTCGCTGACACTTCGGTTCTTCGTCGTGAGGAAGTCGCCGACCATGGCCCCGCTGGCGCCGGCAAAGAAGATCATCGACTGGAGCTCGCCCAAGTGCTGCCGGCCGGCGCAGATGAAGATGTTCTTGGTCGGAAGGATCCACCGAAAGAGGGCGATCGCCTTCAGCATCTCGAGCGGCGGCAATGGGGACACGTTTTCCTGCCGGGTCCCATCGACGGAGACCAGGAAGTTCAGGGGCACCTCGTCCACATCCAGCTCTTTCAGGGCGAACGCCAGTTCGGCGCGGTGAGTGGGCTCCTCACCCATACCGATGATCCCACCGCTGCACACCCTGATCCCGATGGCCTTGGCGGCCTTGATGGTGTTGACCCGCTCGTCGTAGGTATGCGTGGTGCAGATCTTTGGAAAGTAGGAGCGGCCTGTCTCCAGGTTGTGATTGAACTCCGTGAGGCCCGCTGCCTTCAGTTGCCGAAACTCTTCATGGCCCATGATCCCGAGGGAGGCATGCCCCTCCACCCGCCCGTCCTGGACGATGGCCCGGATCCCCTCGACCAGTTTCTGAAAATCCTTGGAGGAGGCCGAGTAGCCCCGCACCGCTGTCACCACGCCAAGGGCAAAGGCGCCCTGCTCGCCGGCCTTCCTGGCCGCCTTTACCATCTCCTCGGTTGACATCAGGCCGTACTTCTGGATCTCGGTGGCGTGGCGGGCCGACTGGCTGCAGAA
>CAZCMC010000323.1:0-2055 GCA_964499665.1 uncultured bacterium
CAGCGCACTGGCCACCCAGCGCTGCTTCTGGTCGGAGCTGCGCCACCGATCGACCGTGGCGGTGTACGCCCCGAGCTGCGCGGTGAGCGCCTCCAGGCAGTTGGGGGTCGTCAGGCTGATGCCGAGGGGCCCACACAGGCCCAGCCGGTGAGGGTGATCCCCAGCGCGATGAGGATCGGGTCCTCCGCGACGGTCGTGCCGTCGAGCAGCAGGGCGACGACGTCATCGCCCTCCAGCCGCCGCTCGCCACGCGCCCGCCGCGTCGTCGCGCTTGCCCGGAGGACCCGACGGGAGCCCGTCGAGGGGCTCAGGCCGAAGGCCGCGGGGACCGCCTCCGCGCAGGCCGCGTACCGGCGACAGGACAGGCCCTCGAGGACCGTGCGGAAGCGCCCGGTGTCGGCGGCCCGCGGCTGCTGGAGCTGCTGGTAGGTGGGCAGGGGGATCTCCGTATGCTGGAGCCGATCCCGCACCCGCTGGTACGTGACGGGGAGCGTCTGGTCCAGGAGGGCGACCGAGCCCCGCTGCCGGCACCACCGGACCGCCCCGGGGCGCCCGCCGCTGCGACGGTACCACTCGCCCGCCAGGGCGGTGACCTCGTCGTTCAGGGCCTCTCCGACGGCCTTCAGGCCCAGCGGGATGAGGGCTTGGATCAGCGACACCTTGCTGTCCACACTCTCCGCTGCCGGCACTGTGGCCAGCGCTCGGAGCCCCACGTCTTTCACCTTGCCTTGTCGCTGGATTCGGACTACGCTCTTCATGGAGCGGCTCCTTTCTGTGTGCGGGTGTGGGGTTCTTGTCCAACGCCACTTCATCACACAGGAGCCGCTTCGTCAATTCTCAACTAATGATGGCACACCTTCTCTGAACACCCAGCTTCACACTTTCTCGAAAGCACTCCCCTGGCCTACCAGACCATAAGGACTAATGAGCACCTTTCTTGCGTGATCTTTGACGACGTGGCCGATTCGGCAGGCCTCTTTCCCGTTTCGTTTCACGATCTCCATGAATTCATCGGAATCGCCTTCGGACACAACGGCGCAGAATCCGACGCCCATGTTGAAGACTCGAAACATCTCCTCATCGGGGAGATTGCCCGATCTCTGAATCAAAGAGAATATCGGTGGTATGGGTGGGAGCTGGTCAATGACGTATCCGACCTCAGTCTGTCCCGTGTCGAATCGCAACAGGTTCAGCAGGCCGTCGCTCGTGATGTGGGCGAGACCCTTGATGGCAAGCGGTCTCTCGATCGCCTCTACGACTTCGGACACGTAAATGGTTGTCGGCTCAAGTAGCTCTTCTCCAAGTGTTCGTCCGAGTTCTTCGAACCTGGTATCCACTGAGTAGTTGTTCTGTCTGAACAGGACTCGTCTGGCCAGCGTCAGCCCGTTACTGTGAATCCCGCTACTTCTAATTCCAATAATGACGTCGCCCGGCGCAATTGATCTGCCGGTGATCAGTTGATCGAGGCGAACGTGGCCGACACACATCCCCACCAGATCAAAACCCCATCCCTCCCTCTCGGATGCGATCATCTCGCGCACCTGGGCGATCTCGCCGCCGCAGATGGCGACGCCTGCGAGGCGGGCGCCCTCTTTGAGGCCGTCCATCAGTTGTTCGAGAAGATCCGGATTGGCTTCCTGCACGGCGATGTAATCCAGAAAAGAAATGGGACGAGCGCCAACGCACAGCACGTCGTTGGCATTCATGGCGACACAGTCGATCCCCACCGTGTCGTATTTCTGCATCATCTGAGCGATGATGATCTTTGTGCCCACGCCATCGGTAGAGAGCGCGAGCCCGATCCCGTGACCGAGATCAAGAACGTTCGCAAAAAAACCGATCGGCAGAACCGGCTTGCCGATGTCTCGCACGAATGCGAATGTCTGGCTTGCAGTGTAGATCAGCCTCGAGAGTACCCGCTCCTCCCGCTCCGTATCCACGCCGGCCTTCAGGTAGTTCGTTGGGCCAGAAGGGTGGCTCATACTCTCCTCCCCGTGACGCTCCATCGGTTTCGTTTCCTCGGCACGTTAGCGAGACACCCTCTCCCCCTTCCCG
>CAZCMC010000324.1:0-2040 GCA_964499665.1 uncultured bacterium
CTGACAACCGACGATTATCACCTGCACGGCGAGCGCAGTGAGCACGAGGCCCGTGGCTCGGGCGACAGCAGCCCGGACCAGGCGCTGGCCATGGCCCTCAGGGCGTAGATGCTCTCGAGCGTGAGGCCGTCAATCAATTGTTGGACAAGCATATTTCGCCAAAGAAAAAGGACGGAAGAGATAGCTCCCTTCCCTCCCCCATGATTCGAGTGACATTCGGCTTACTTCACTTGCACGAACTTCCCGTTCTTAACCTCCCAGACCACGTAGGGTGACACCAGCACGTCGCCTTTCTTATCGAACTGGATCGGTCCCAGGGCGGTCTTCCACTTGGTCTTCCTGATATGCTCGGCGAGCTTGGGGCCATCGGTGGACTTGGTCGCGGCGATGGCGTCAAGCAGCATGTTGGCTGCCACGTAGCTATAAACGGTATAGGCCCCCACATCTGAGCTGAACTTTTCTTTGTGTTTCTTGATGACCCCCCGGGCCTTCTTAATCTTCGCCTGATCCGGCGTAAAGGTGATGAACGCGCCCTCTGCGGCCTTGCCGGCGATGTCGATAAATTCCTTCTGCCAGACGCCGTCCCCGCTGACGAACACTGCCTTCATTCCCAGCTCGCGCATCTGCTTGGTCAGAAGGATGGCCTCAGGGTGTATCCCACCGTAGAAGAGGACCTCGGGATTCTTCTGCCTCACGGCCGTCAGCACCGGACGGTGGTCTTTTTCTCCCTGGGTGATGCCCCCGTAATAGACAGGCTTCACCTTGGCCTTTTCCAGGGCCTTCACGGTCTCGTCCGCCAGTCCCTGTCCATACGTCGTCTTGTCGTGCAGCACTGCAACCTTGCTTTTCTTCAGCTTCTTCACAATGAAGTCGGCGGCAACTACTCCCTGTTGGTCGTCCCTGCCGATTGTGCGGAATACATTCCAGAAGCCGCGCTCGGTGAATTGCGGGTTGGTTGAAGCCGGTGTGATCTGGACAACCTTGCCCTCGTGGTAGATCGTCGAGGCCGGGATCGAGCAACTGCTGTTGAAATGGCCGATCACTCCGACAACCCCCTCGTTCACGAATTTGTTGGCCACCGCGACGGCCTGCTTCGGATCGTGCTGGTCATCGCCCCAGACGATCTCGAGCTTTTTACCGAGGACACCGCCCTTGGTGTTCCACTCTTCCACCGCGATGATGACGCCGTTTTTGAGCTCTTGCCCGAATGCTCCCTGGTCACCTGTCAGTGGGCCGGCCACCCCGAGCTTAATCGTGCTCGCCGCGTGGGCCCGGGTAAGCGCGAGAACGACGATTGCGGCAATCGGAGTGAACCAGACCCTACCCCGTCGCATCGTCTCCTCATCCCTCAATCCTCACGCACTATCCCTGGAGCTGCTCAAGCGCTTGCCCGGACCGGAATCCGTCTGCGCCTGCATAAAGGAGCAACGTAGGCTTCACTATAAGGGTAGCGGAAAAGATCCGTCAACGACTTTCTCGTCAGATCATGGCCCCCCTTCCGCCTCCAGGATCGCTGCCAGGAACCCTCTGCTCGCCAGGGTGACATCTTCAGCGCCGGCGATGGCGGAGATCACAGCGACTCCGGCAGCCCCGGCGCGGATCACCTCGCCGACATTGTGCACCGTGATGCCGCCGATCGCGATGAGAGGGAGTTCGAGCCTGGCGCGCAATTGCCGGATCATCGCGCAGCCGACAGGTTCATACCCGATTGCCTTCGTGGAGGTGGCAAAGATCGGCCCGATGCCCAGATAATCGGCGCCATCCTCCGCAGCCCTGATGGCCTGCTCGAGTGAATGCGTCGACACCCCCAGGATCTTCCGGGGACCGAGCGCCGCCCGCGCCGCCATGGGTGGGAGATCATCCTGTCCAAGGTGAACGCCGTCGGCATTGACGGCCAGCGCCAAGTCCAAGCGGTCATTCACGATAAAGTGTGCCCCGCGCTCTCTGCAGAGGCTCGCGATCTCTTGCGCCTGGGGCACGAGCTGGCGCAATCCAGCCGATTTGTCTCGAAGCTGGATCATCGACGCCCCACCCTCAAGC
>CAZCMC010000325.1:0-2038 GCA_964499665.1 uncultured bacterium
CTGAGCTCAAGTGGCGCTGTCTTGTGGCTCAAACCGAGGACAATGATATCCATTGCCGCTTCGCAGTTCCCAGTTACACGTTCGGCTTCGCGGTTCCATGTTCCAGGTTCTGTGTTCCGGGTTCTACGCTTGGAACGTGGTACTCGGAACTTGGAACGTTCCGTCAGAAGGCGTGGGTGCCCCTGATCAGGAGATTCGCCCCGAGAGACGCAAAGACGACGCCGCAAAATCCGATAATCGACAAGATGGCCGCCTTTCTCCCACGCCAGCCCCCTGCCAACCGACCGTGCAACAGCGCCGCATAGAAGATCCAGGTGACGATCGACCATATCTGCTTCCCGTCCCACGTCAGGAAGGAGCCCCATGTGGAATAGGCCAGGAGCGCGCCGCTTAACAACCCGAGGGTGAGGAGGGGGAAGCCAAGCGAGAGGGCAAGGTGGCAGAGGTTGTCAAGGAGGTTCAGGGAGGGCAGTCGATGATAGAGAACCCCCGGGTGTTTCGATTTGAGCTGACGCTCTTGAAGCAGGTACATCAGCGCCCCGCAGCAGGCGAGGGCGAAGGCGGCGTTGCCGAGCAGCGTGAGGATCACGTGGGTCCAGACCCCGATGTTCTTCAGCGGGGGGGACAGGCTCTCGATCGCTTTGGGGAGGGCGGCAGACGTCCCGAGCAGGAGGACAGCGAGAGGGATGACGAATGAGCCGATCACCTTGCTCTCGTACCGTACCTCTGTGAGAATATACACGGCAACTATCGCCCAGGCGTAATAGGAGAGCCATTCGGCAAGGTTGCCGGGCGGGCGGCCTTCCTGATAGAGGCGGATCGCCAGGGCCCCGGTGTGCAGGGCGAATCCGGTGCGGGCCAGGACACCCGCTGCCCTCAGCAGCTTGCCGTGGCTGACCCTCAGCGAGCCCAGATACCCGAGGCTCGCCGCAAGGTAGAGCAGCAGTGCGAGGTAAGACAGCGTGAGTTGCATCGTCCTATCGGCCACCGATTCGGGCGTCTTCTTACGGGGGCTGCCGGCGCGGCCCGCCCTCGCGGAGACCCTTCACCTCCTCGACGAACTGACTCACGTCCTTGAACTGGCGGTAGACTGAGGCGAAACGGACGTAGGCCACCTCGTCGATATCATGGAGCCGTTCCATGATCAGCTCACCGATCTCGGCGGCGGCGATCTCCCGTTCGACCTTCTCGGCGAGCCGGGCCTCGATCTCATCGACGATCTGTTCGAGCTGGGCGACGCTCACGGGCCGCTTCTGAGTGGCCTTGAGCAGCCCCGCCAGGACCTTGTGACGGTCGAACGGCTCCCGACGTCCGTCGTGCTTCACCACCATAAAGTGGATCTCCTCGATCCGCTCGTAGGTGGTAAAGCGCCGCATGCAGTGCTGGCATTGCCGCCGCCGTCGGACGACCTCGCCTTCCTTGCCCTCGCGGGAATCGACGACCTTTTCCTTGAGGCTACCACAGTAGGGACACTTCACAGAGGAATCCCTCGGAGAGGCCTACTCCAGGTGGGGAGAGGAGAGGGCAAGTTGCTCCCGGTACAGGGGGAAGGAGCCGCACAACTCCTTCACCTGGGCCGCGACCTTCGCCTGGGCCGCGTCGTTCTCTACATCTGCGAGGACGGCGGCGATCAGGTCGGCGATCTGCCGCATCTCCCGTTCCCGCATACCACGGGTGGTCACGGCCGGCGTGCCAAGCCGGATGCCGGAGGTCACGGCCGGCTTCTCCTTGTCGAACGGGACAGCATTCTTATTGACCGTGATTCCCGAGCGATCCAGCGCGGTCTCAGCCGCCTTTCCGGTCAGCCCCCGCCCGGTCAGATCGACCAGCAGCAGATGCGTATCGGTTCCGCCGGAGACGAGGCGAAGACCATGTCCTTGCAGCGCCTCCGCCAGCGCCCTTGCATTGGCGACGGTCTGGCGCTGATAGGAGGCGAACTCCGGCGCGAGCGCCTCCTGAAACGCCACCGCCTTGGCGGCGATGATGTGCATGAGCGGGCCGCCCTGTATTCCGGGAAAGACCTGCTTGTTCAGGACGG
>CAZCMC010000326.1:0-2027 GCA_964499665.1 uncultured bacterium
GGTCTGGAGCCGCACGCGGCGACGCCTCGCCCATGCATTTGCTCTCCAGGGACAGATGGATGGGGCCAGGGCGGATGATCTCGCGCTCCTTGATCGCTTTGCCGGCCTGCTGGCGGATCGCGGGCTTGCCACCCCGGCGATCTTTCTCGTGCAATCGCTTGCCCCTCTCGGTTTCCTCGGAAGTCAGCTCGTCCACGCGCTCTCACCGATCTTGGGAATGGTCGCCACACCTGATGAGATCGAGCGGCTTGCCCGTCTGATGGAGGGCCGTGAGACCCCGGCACTCTTCACCGACCGCCTCATTCATGAGGAGGAGGCTCGCGGTCGATGACCGGTTCGACCAGGCTCACCACAGGTGATTCGACTAAGCTCACCACAGGCGCTGAGATGGCGGCGATCCTGGCCACCGACTGTGGCAGCACGACCACCAAGGCCATCCTGATCGAGAAGGTCGCCGGCGAGTACCGTCAGACCTTTCGCGGCGAGGCGCCGACCACCGTCGAGGCCCCTGTCGAGGATGTGACGCGCGGCGTCCTGAACGCCATCCAGGAGGTGGAGGAGCTGTCGGGCCGGAAAATCCTTGAGGGGGAGAAGATCCTGACGCCCGCCGAAGGGAGGCACGGGGTCGATCTCTACGTCTCCACCAGCAGCGCCGGGGGCGGCCTCCAGATGATGGTGGCCGGGGTCGTGATGGCCATGACCGCCGAGAGCGCCCAGCGTTGCGCCCTTGGCGCCGGCGCCATCGTCATGGATGTTCTGGCCAGCAACGATGGCCGGGCCGGGCATGAGAAGATCGAGCGGATCCGGCATCTTCGTCCGGATATGATCCTGCTGTCGGGTGGGACCGACGGCGGAACCATCTCGCACGTGGTGGAGATGGCCGAGTATATTCGAGCGGCCGACCCAAAGCCCCGCCTCGGCGGGGGCTACATGCTGCCGATCATCTTCGCCGGCAACAAGGATGCGCGTGGCCGGATACAAGAGATCCTGGGTGATCGAACCGCCCTCGTCATCGCGGACAACATCCGTCCCGTCCTCGAACGGGAGAACCTCTCGCCGGCCCGTCACATGATCCACGACCTCTTTCTCGAGCATGTCATGGCCCAGGCGCCAGGGTACGGGACGCTGATCGGCTGGACCGGCGCGCCGATCATGCCGACGCCGGCCGCTGTCGGCCTCATCATGGAAATGGCGGCGCGACAACAAGGGCTGAATCTCCTCGGCGTTGATATCGGTGGTGCCACGACGGACGTCTTTTCTGTGGTAGACGGGCAGTTTACCCGAACGGTCAGCGCCAATCTTGGGATGAGCTACAGCGTCAGCAACGTCTTGGCCGAGGCCGGCCTCGAGCAGATTCAGCGATGGCTCCCGGTGTTGCTGGACGAACAGGACGTGCGAAACCGGATCAAGAACAAGATGATCCGCCCCACCACCATCCCCCAGACCCAGGAAGACCTGGCCCTGGAGCAGGCGGTGGCCCGGGAGGCGCTGCGCCTGGCCCTGGATCAACACAAGATGCTGGCGGTCGGCCTGAAAGGTGTTCAGCAAGAGCGGACCATCAGCGATGCCTTCGAACAGCACAAGGGTGGGCAGAGCCTGATCGACCTGTACCGGATCGATCTCATCATCGGGAGCGGCGGGATCCTCTCGCACGCGCCGCGACGGGTTCAGGCGATGCTGATGTTGATCGACGCCTACCAGCCACTGGGCCTTACGCGGCTGGCCGTGGACAGTATCTTCATGATGCCGCATCTGGGTGTCCTGTCCCAGGTCAACGAGCGGGCGGCGACCGAGGTCTTCCTGAAGGACTGCCTGATCCCGCTCGGAAGCTGCCTTGCTGCAGAGGGGAACGGGAAGCCAGGTGAGCCCTGTTTCGCCTACACGATACGGTTCGCTGATGGTCGGCACGAGAAGGGTGCGCTCCGCTTCGGGGAACTCCGTCGTCTCGAGTTGTCTGCAGAAGCCGAAGCCGAGCTGCACGCCGAGCCGTCGAGAGGCTTTAACCTCGGCGCCGGCGACGGGAGGGC
>CAZCMC010000327.1:0-2027 GCA_964499665.1 uncultured bacterium
GAGGCGGTGAAGACGGTCTCCGAGGTCTGATCCAGCCTGGGGGATCAGGGTAAAGCCCTGCGGCGCCAGTGACGCCATCTGCGCCCGCGCTTTGGCAGGGGTATAGGCGAGGTACGGATCGACCCCGGAGAGTGTGCCGACCTGACGAATCTTATCCAACAGAAGGCACCCGTACAGTTCGGCGGCCTCCTCCCGGGTCAAAGGCGGGACCAGGCGGGTTTTCACCTGCCCTGCCTTTGGCGCCTTGGCCATCACCGCGATGGCGTGTCGTCGCATTCAGCCCACCTTCTCCGTTGTCATCGCGAGGCTGACGTCTCGGCTTCTTCGGCTCCATGCCAGACCAAGGAACGAGCCTGGCAAGGCGCGGCCCCCGGGGCCGGACGAGGCGTACATTCCCAGGTACGTCGCAGGGAGCGCCCTGGGGGCCGCAACGCCGCTAGGCGAAGTTGATTGGTCTGGCCTAAATGCTCCAGAGGCTGCCGCACCCCCTACACGGGTCCGGAGGGGTGTCGCTCTCGAAGCTCGTCCGAAAGCTCTGGTACCGCTCCCCGTTCCAGAGCTCTGCAAGCGGTTCGTGAAACGCGTTCCCGAGGATCGCGCCCTTGTAATTCTTTGCGGTCCATGGAGAGATGCAACATGGCAGTACGTTGCCGTTGGCCGTGACGTAGCTGACCGTCCATGGACGCTGACATCCTGCCCAGGGTCTCGACCCGGCCTCGGGCGCAAGGCTCTGCAAAGGCGAACTCGCGCCCGAGGCGTGGAAGGCGATCCCATACCTCGCGCAGAGATTTTCAGCCTCTCCAACCGCCTCTCTCACCGTCGCCTCCAGCGTTCCGTGCAATGACTGCTCCCGAACGGCCAGGCCGGTCTCGTAGAACACCAGCCGCTGCAGATAGACCTCACCCACCCCGATCTTGTGGGCCAGACGGATGAGGTCCGGCAGCTCACGGATGTTTGCCCGGATCCCGGTGAACCAGAATGACACCTTGGGGAGCGAGCGGGCGAGCTCGTGTTGCCTCGCCACAAGACGGGAGACGTTGTCCACTACTCGGTCGAATTGGGGCACGCCGCGGATCTTCAGGTAGGTTTCGGGGGTGGCCGCGTCCATCGAGACCCGGAACTCGTCCGGGGCGGATTGCAGTAACCGCTCGATCTTCGAGTCGGTGAGGCTGATCGCATCGCTGTTGAAGGTCACCCAGACCCCTCGGCCCTTCAGGTAGTCGGTCATGGCAAACAGCTCTTTGTTGAGGAGCGGTTCGCCGATCCCGTGCAGGACCGCCCGCTTCAGTGTCGGGTGTTGCTCGACGATCCGCACGAGCCTCTCAAGGGTCAGATCGGCGGGCGGCTCGAGTGTCGTGAAGGTGCGGATGCAGGTCTGGCACTTGGAGTCACACCGATTGGTGGTCTCCAGGTACAGGGTGGTGGGGAGATCGTTGGCGATGGCCGGTCGCCGCTCCAGTCGATTCCCCATCACCTGCTTGCCTCCTCCAGGTTCGCGGCGAGGATCGTCGTGCAGGCGCTGCCCGACTTGAGCAGCGACTTTCCGTTGGCCCGCCGCCAGGACAGCCTGAGCGGGTCGTTCCGGATGATCGGACAGTAGGGATCGGGCTGGTCGAGCCCGCCGGCCAGGATCCGCCGGCCGGCGCAGCCGCCACCGCAGGTCGCCACGTATGCGCATCCGGCGCAGGCCCGGGGGACGATCCGGCATTGTCGAAACTCCTCTGTCTGGAACACGGTCTCGCGCAGCCGCGGCAACTCACTGAGAGGCAGGCCCGGGCGCGGCCAGTAGACGCACGGGATGATCCGTCGCTCGGGCGTGACCCGGATCGTGCGGCGCCCGCACGCGCACCCCTCCGTGCTGTTCAGGCCGGAGAGGGCGCTCACCAACGGCTCTGTGCAGGCGACCAAGCCGCAAGAGGCAAACAACTCACGAAGGCCGTCCCAGAACTGCTCGTAGCTCATGGTGAAGCTTGATGACTGCACCGGCTGGTAGATATTAATCCGGAAATTGGCCCCCACCTTCGCCG
>CAZCMC010000328.1:0-1994 GCA_964499665.1 uncultured bacterium
AGTGAACAGATGTCCTCCTTCGGCCGGATGGTCATCGTCGTAGGGGCTGCACTGCTGCTGGTGGTTGGGTTCGCCGCCGCCTGGGCGGCCTGGCAGATCGTCGCTGACCGCCTGTTCGGGACCCGCATGGTCATCTATGCCGACGGGGCCCGCGAGCCGATCGCAGCCTTTCGGGGTGTGGCCTACGAGGCGCGAGAAGAGCGGCTGCTGAGGGAGTACCCGCCACTCTTGATCGACGCCGTTCTCCTTATGGAAGATCGGCGCTTCTACCAGCATCGAGGCGTGGACCTCAGGGCGCTCGCGAGGGCCGCATGGGTCAACGCAAGGAGCGGGACAATCAGGCAGGGCGGGAGCACCCTCACCCAACAACTGGCTCGAGGGCGCTATCTCAGTGGGGAGCGCACGTTCTCAAGGAAGATCAAGGAGGCAATCCTTGCTCTCACTCTAGAGGCAGCCCTCTCAAAGCAGGAGATCCTGGAACGCTACCTGAATGAGATCTACCTCGGGCAACGGGGGATCCTTGAGGTGCACGGAATCGGGACCGCCTCGCTCTTCTACCTGGGGAAAGAGCCCTCAGGACTACGCCCTGCCGAGGTCGCATTACTGGTGGGCATGATCCGGTCACCAAATACGACCTCCCCCTTCACCTCTCCTCGGCGCGCCCGCGAGCGACGAGACGTGGTCCTTCGGCGTCTCCGTTTGGAAGGGAAGTTAAGCGTGGCTGAATACCGTCGCGCCTTAAAGGACCCGGTCCGTGTTGCGAAAGGTTCCACGGTGGACGCGGCGCATTTCCTGGAGTTCGTTCGGCGTGAGGTCGAAGCGAAGCTCCCGGCCTCAGCGCGGTCGAGGAGCCTGAAGGTATTCACGACCCTCGACCCGGAGGTGCAGCAGGCAGCTCAACGGGCCGTCAGGCTGGGGATGCGCAGGATCGATGGTCACCGAGGAGGAGGAACAGGGAATGCGGCGGAGGCGAGCCTGGTGGCGCTGGACGTGGAAACCGGAGCCATCAAGGCGATGGTCGGCGGAAGGAACTATCAGAGAAGCCAGTTCAACCGCGCGGTGCAGGCCAGGCGGCAGCCCGGCTCTCTCTTCAAACCGTTCATCTTTCTTGCCGCCTTTGAGGCAAGGCGGGGAGGGGACGGGCCGGCCCTGACTCCCGCAACCGTCGTCGAGGATCGTCCCGTGTCCCTGGCTGTCGGGAGCGGGCGATGGACGCCGGCAAACTTCGAGAGTCGCTACTACGGGAAGGTCCGAGTCCGCGAAGCCTTGGAGCGATCCTTGAACGCCGCCACTCTCCGAGTCGCAGAGCAGGTGGGGCTAAGACGCGTCATCGATCAGGCAAGGGCTTCCGGCATCCACAGCCCCATCCGTCCGAATCCGGCTACGCTGCTCGGGGCCTCCGAGGTCAGCCTGCTGGAGATCACCGCTGCCTACGGCACCCTGGCAAGGGGAGGGGAGTGGATCAAGCCGGTCGCCATCAAGAAAGTGACCGACGATCAGGGGTGGGTCCTGTTCGAGGAGAGGCGCGAGCGCCGGTGGGCGGCCTCGCCTCAGGCAGCATTCCTGGTCACGTCCCTGCTCCAGGGCGCAATCGATCGGGGGACCGCCGCTTCAGCCCGCCGTCTCGGTCTGGCCAGGTCTGCCGCCGGGAAGACCGGAACAAGCAACGACCTGCGGGATGCGTGGTTCGTCGGCTATACTCCCGACCTGGTGGCGGGGGTCTGGGTCGGAGTCGATTCGGGGGCGTCTCTACGCCTAACAGCCGCCCAGGCTGCGCTCCCGCTGTGGACATCTTTCATTGAGCAGGCCTCTGCCGGACATCCGCCCAGGACCTTTGCGCCCCCTCCCGGGATCGTGACGGCAAAGATCGATCCGATGAGCGGCCTGCGGGTTGGTAGCGGGTGTTCAGGCGGCGTAGACGAGATCTTCATCCAGGGGACTGAACCGACGGAAAGCTGTCCCGAAGGCGAGATGTTGTTCTTCAGTTGGCTTCG
>CAZCMC010000329.1:0-1986 GCA_964499665.1 uncultured bacterium
ACGGCACCCTGGTCAAGATCTTGTCCTGGTACGATAACGAGTGGGGCTACTCTTGTCGGATCCGCGATCTGGTCAAATTCATCGGCGCACGCATGACACGATGAACATCGCACTCTTTAGAAAACGAATTGATGAAGGTGTCATTGCGAGGACCCAGAGCGAAGCGAAGGGGAAGAAGCAATCTGGCCCGAAAGGTCATTCCGAGCACATTCGCTTTGCTCAGTGTAAACTGCACGTGGAATCTCAGAGAGGGTGCGCAGCCTGTCCCGAGCACTGACGAGGGAGCTCCGCCTCGCAACGACACTGCGTGTCGGATTGCCACGCTCCCCTTGGTCGCTCGCAATGACCATGGAACGACATTTAATGCGTTTGCTGTAGCACTATGGCAAAGCTTTGTATCGATGACCTCGACCTGAAGGGGAAGCGACTTCTGATCCGGGTCGATTTCAATGTTCCGTTCGACGAGCATGGGAAGATCGCCGATGATACCCGCGTGCGCGCCGCCCTCCCCACGATCAACTACGCGGTTGGGCATGGCGCGAAGGTTATTCTGATCTCTCATCTGGGGCGGCCCAAGGGGGGTCCCTCTCCGAAACTCAGCCTCGCGCCGGTGGCTGCCAGGCTCTCAGCGTTGCTCGGACGTCCGGTGGAGATGGCCGACGACTGCGTGGGACCGGGCGTGAAGGCTCGGATCGACAGGATGGGCGAGGGGCAGGTTCTGATGCTGGAGAACTGCCGCTTTCATCCGGAGGAGGAGAGGAACGACGAAGCATTCGCCCGGGCGTTGGCGGATCTTTGTGACCTGTACGTGAACGATGCGTTCGGCACTGCGCACCGGGTTCACGCGTCCACTGTGGGTGTGACGAGATTCGTCAAGGATGCGGCGTGCGGCTTTCTCATGCGCACGGAGCTCGAACATCTGGGCGCCGTGCTCGACTCGCCGAGGCGCCCCTTTGTCGCAATCCTCGGCGGAGCAAAGGTTTCGGACAAGATCGGGGTACTGGCCAATCTGCTCTCGAAGGTGAATAGCGTTCTGATCGGCGGGGGAATGGGCTATACCTTCCTGAAGGCCCAGGGACTGGAGGTGGGCCACTCCCTTGTGGAGGCTGACCGGCTGTCGGTGGCCAAGGAGACGATGGAGCAGGCCAAGCGCTTGAAGGTCGCAGTCCGTCTGCCCATCGACCATGTGATTGCCGAGCGGGTTGACGCTGCAACGACCACCAGGCTGGTTGAGGGGGCCATCCCGAGCGGGTGGATGGGACTCGACATCGGCCCCGCGACGATCGGCCGATTCGTTGAGGAGATCGAACGAGCCAAAACGATCCTGTGGAACGGGCCGATGGGGGTCTTCGAGCTCGCTCCCTTCCAAAAGGGAACATTCGCCCTTGCCAGGGCGGTGGCAGCCTCCGGCGCCCATTCGGTCATTGGCGGCGGGGACACCGCAGCCGCAGTTACTCAAGCCGGAGTTGCAGAGAAGATGACCCATATCTCGACGGGGGGCGGCGCATCCCTGGAGTTCTTGGAGGGGAAGGAGTTACCCGGCATCGCCGCGATCAACGAAAAGGCTAGGGTCTAGCCCGGATTATTCATGAACGGGCTTGACACCCTCACCCGAAGCTGTCTCCTCCCCTTTGTAAGGGGAGGTTGGGTGGGGTAGAGCCGCCGGCACTCTACCTCCCCGCGCCCCTCCTTACAAAGGAGGGGGGTCAAGCGAAGGGTGGAGGGCTGCGGCACGGTGAGTGACGGGGAAGGAGGGCACATACCGTGCGATCCCCCTGGCAAACCGCTCGTCGCGGACCTGCGGTGAGATGTTCGTGAATAATGCAGGCTAGGGTGTAAAGTAGAGGGATTAGGGAATGCGCTCTTTTCAATTTCTTCCTCTAAACCCTATACGCTAGACCCTTTACCCTAGGAGTCCCTTTGCGGGGAAAGCTCGTTGCAGGCAATTGGAAGATGTATAAGACACCGTCCGAGGCCATTGTGCTG
>CAZCMC010000330.1:0-1970 GCA_964499665.1 uncultured bacterium
ATATCCCTTCTTTTCCTCTTTATGGTGCTTGATCCGCCAGGCCGCGGAGGCGTTCGGGTTGACGATCGCCTCGGCGAAGTACTCCGCCGGGTGCATGGGACCCATCCCGGAAAGGGCAGGCCCCACTCCCCCCTGGTCGGCCTTCGGGGCGGGAAACTCCTCTCCCTGCACCGCGTGGCACTTGAAGCATTCGAAGTCGGCGAAGGCCTTCCGTCCGGCGTCCGCGTTCCCGGGCGGCAGGGCGAACCGCCACCCCTTCGGCGTCGCCAGTCCTCGCTTGTCCGTCATCGGGCCGCCATCTTGCTTCATCATCTGATGGTCATGATGCCCACCACCAGTCGTTGACTCGGCGCTCCATCCCTTCAGAGCAAAGAAAGACCAAAGACTCAACGCAACAATGGTTCCGCCCATCACAGCGCGGCGTCGAAGGAGTCGTTTCTCCATCATTGCTCCTTGTGATCGAAAGACTATCGTCTCCAATATCGTCAGTGACGTAGCGGTCAGTTTCTTGCCTACGATGATGTGTGTCGTCTCGCCCACCCTCACGAGACGAAGACCCACACCGTGCCCTTCCATTTTTCGCCGGACGTCTCAACTGTAACCTTAAGCCCCACTCGATAGGGCGGTTCCATCGGCTTGCCCGCCGCAACCACCGGCTTGCCGTCCTTCGCCACGGCGATGACCGTCACCTGGACCAGCCCCTTGGGCTCGATCGTGGTCGGGTCCGATGCCGCTCCCCCTTTCTGGCCCGGGCCACCCTTGACCCCGATCGGGTAGGTGATGCTGTCGGCCGTGATGAACGTCCCTTCCGCCCAGAGCACTCGCACAGCGGAGTCAGCGGGGTTGGAGAGGGTCAGCTTCACCTCGGCGGGGCTCGCCTGGGCCTGATCGACCTTGAACGGCGCAGGACCCATTCCCTGGGCCGGCTGAAGCGTCACCTCGTGCTTGAGGGGGGACATCCTGAACGGCATTTTCGGCGACCTGAGCTCGGGTGGAACAAGCTGAAGCAACTGACACCCCCAAAACAGCAGGAGGGCCAGCAACCCTCCGACGCCCACGACTTTGAGCCACACATTGCGAGATACGATTTCACCTCGACCGCTATTCATGCCCTACACCCTACCGTCCCCGGCGCGCGTCAAACGCGGCGGCATACTGGTCGATCAGCCCTTCGTCAGCGAAGCTGTAATAGCGGTTCTCACCGATGATCAGGTGATCCAGCACGCGGATCTTGAGCAGCCGTCCCATGAAGACCAACTCCTCGGTGAGCGTCTTGTCGGTCGGGCTTGGCCGCGGGTTGCCCGAAGGGTGATTGTGCGCGACGATCAGGGCGGCGGCCTGGTGCCGGTTGGCCAGGTTCACCAGGTCGCGAAGGTAGACCGGGCTCTCGGTCAACGACCCCTCTGAGGCGGTGACGCTCTCCAGGATCTCGTTATTGCCATTGAGCAACAGCACCTTGAACACCTCTTTGGTAAGGCCCTGCATCTGCGGTCGAAGCCACTCGTACACCTCTTTTGACGAGGTCACCGCTGCCAGGACTTTCTTCTCCTCAGCCATCAGGCGGCGGCCCAGCTCCAGGGCCGCCTTGAGCTGGGCGATCTTGGCAGGACCCAGCCCCTTGGCCTCCTGCAGCTCTTCCGTTCCCCGGCGATCCAGCTCGCGGAGCCCACCGGCCTTCTCCAGCAGGCTGCGGGCAAGCTCCACGGCGCTCTGGCCTCCCGTCCCGGTCCGGAGGAGAATCGCGAGCAGCTCCGCGGTGGTGAGCGCGCCCGGCCCATGCGCGAGGAGTCGCTCGCGTGGCCGCTCCTCCGCCGGCCAGCTCTTGATCGCTGACGCATACCGTTGCTTCGGCCCCATGCCTCGTTCGCCCCTCCCTCTTTTACTCCCGTCTCCCCGAAGCTGTCAAGGAAAAGCCCCGCGCGCTGGACGGCGCGCCGGGATCAGAGAATGGTCGTCACGATGAGCAGGAG
>CAZCMC010000331.1:0-1942 GCA_964499665.1 uncultured bacterium
CGACCAGGATCACGAAGCGTCGTGACGACGCGGCCACGATCTTCTCCCGCACCATGGCACCGCCGTACCCCTTGATCAGGTCAAGCCGGGGATCGACCTCATCGGCACCGTCGAACGTCACGTCGATCTGCCCGACCTCATCAAGTGTCGCCAGCGGGATGCCGAGCTGCGTTGCGAGGCCAGCCGTCACCTGCGAGGTCGGAACCCCTCGCACTCGCAAACCGCCCTTGACCGCCGATCCGAGGGCATGGATAAAGGCGGTTGCCGCGCGCCCGGTGCCCATCCCGACCACATCGCCATCCTTGACGAACTCGATGGCCCGTGTAGCGATAGACGCTTGCTGCTCCTGCGCACCAGATCGACTGCGGCGCCCTGCTTGATTCTGTGCACCAGGTTCCCGGCCCATCCAGCTCTACCTTCCCTCCCTACTATCTGGACGCCCCGGTTGAACGAACGATCTTGAACAGCATGCGACTCAATCGTCAACGGAGCGCAAGGTACGGCGAAGTTATGCCTGCTTATACTATGTCCTGTGAGAGGATGTCAAGGGCGGGACGGAACCCTCCGAACGTAGTCCAGCCCCCTGATCAGGTCAAGAGTGCGCTTGACCTTTTACTGATTGTATGATAGCGAGAGGTCAATCGAACGTAAGTTGGCTTCCCCTCACCGAGACGGAGGCACGGATCTACTGACATGGGAATCGATAGGGGCGTCGCTTTACCGGCCGATCGGGTTCCCCCTACCCACCGCGCGTGGGTAGAGGTCAATCTCGCGGCGATCAGAAACAACGTGCAGGCGATCCGACGACTGCTCGCGCCATCGACCCAGCTCATGTCAGTCGTGAAGGCCGACGGATACGGTCATGGTGCAGTGGCGGTCGCTCGGACCGCGCTGTCGGCCGGCGCCTCGTGGCTGGCGGTGGCCACGCTGGACGAGGGGATCCACTTGAGAAGGGCGGGGATCGAGGCGCCCATCCTGCTCTTCAGTCCGGCGATCTCGAAGGAAGAGGTCGAGGCTGTCGTGGAGCATCGCCTGCAGCCGACAGTCTGCAGCCTCGATCAGGCGCGCTGGTTTTCGGAGGCGGGTCTGGGGACGATCCGGATTCACCTGAAGGTCGATACCGGGATGTCCCGCCTGGGGGTCGCCTGGCATGAGGCCCAGGATCTCGTCAGCGCCCTTAAGGCGTTGCCCAACGTGACTGTCGCCAGTCTGTACAGCCATCTCGCCACGGCTGATGCGACGGATCGCGGCACAGCGGCTGAACAGTGTCGCCGATTTGCGCACCTGGTGGACACATTGGAAGTGCGGGGGGCGCGCCCGCCTCTGGCGCATCTGGCCAATTCAGCGGCAACCCTGGCAATCCCCCGAACTCACTTCGATCTGGTCCGGGTCGGGTTGGCCCAATACGGGATCTCCCCTGCCTCGCACCTCCGCGATGTCGTGCCGCTTCAACCTGCCCTGTCTGTAAAGGCAAGGATCATCTTCATCAAGACCGTCCCGGCCGGGTCCGGTGTCAGTTACGGCCACACCTTTCAAACGGGGCGTCCAACGCGGCTAGCCACAGTGGCCATCGGCTATGGAGACGGCGCTACTCGAGCCCTGTCAAATCAAATCGATTTGCTGCTCCGAGGCCGACGGGTTCGGCAGGTGGGAACTATCACGATGGACCAGTGTCTCATTGACGTCACCGAGGTGCCGGAAGCGAGCGAGGGAGATACCACGACGCTGCTCGGCCAGGATGGGACGGAGGGCATCCAGGCTGGTGACTGGGCCGAGCGTCTCGGGACCATTCCCTATGAGATCCTTACTGCCCTCTCGGCGCGATTGCCTCGGATCTTTCGTGGGGGCTGATCCAGGCGTTCGGCAGTTTCAGGTTGACTGAGTCGGGAAATCCTGGTACACAATCGAGCGGTGCGCCGCTTCCGGGAGCCGGGGCGGTATG
>CAZCMC010000332.1:0-1938 GCA_964499665.1 uncultured bacterium
CCTCATCAGGCAGGGTTGAGGCGACCATCCTTCGGGCGAGAGCCAACAATCGCGGAGCCGAGATTCGCACCTCCCAAGAACAGAGATAGA
This sequence comes from uncultured bacterium, assembly GCA_964499665.1. Classification (GTDB taxonomy): domain Bacteria; phylum Methylomirabilota; class Methylomirabilia; order Methylomirabilales; family Methylomirabilaceae; genus Methylomirabilis. The sequence goes on from CAZCMC010000332.1 coordinate 91, forward strand.
CACTCTAGGCCATTACTCTATCTGTCATTGCGAGCACCCAAAGGGTGCGTGGCAATCCCAATGCAAGATTGCGAGATTGCTTCGCTTCGCTCGCAAAGACAATTGCTATCTCTGTTCCTGGGCACCTGTCCTTCCTTGACCCCACACGTGTAACCCTGTTATGCTAAGAACAACCTGGGGCCTACTCTGAGGGCAGAGCACAGAACGGTCCTAGCTTTTGTTGAGCGCTTGCCCGTTACAAGAAAGGGACCGTGGACAGGAGAGAATCGCGATGTCCCGATTATTAGAAGATTACACGATCGTCATCCGTCCCGATGATAATGGGACGTACGTCGCGTACGTTCCAGCCATGGAAGGCTGCTATGCATGGGGCCGGACACCAGACGAGGCGCGTGCTGAGCTTATAAATGTCTTCGATATGATTAAAGAGGAATACAAGGAGGAAGGAAGGCCTCTGCCTCCAGACGTGAAGGTTGTAGTGGCGGATGCCCGCTAGAGCGCGCGAACTCCAGCGAGTAGCTCAGCAACTTGGCTTCGCGAAGGCACGCCAGAAGGGAGGTCACGCGCGCTGGAAACATCCAGATGGACGCGCAACAACCATTCCTGTGCACGGGGATGCGGAAATTGGCGGCTGGCTCTTCCATGAGATCCTGCGACAACTTGAAATTACCGAAGAGGAGTTCAATCAGCTCAAGTGGGCTCGTGCGAGACAATGGCGGAGTCCTGCGTTTCTCCTCACAAGCGAACATTTACTGCCAAGGGGCCTTCGCCAACATGTCTAAAAACCTGCGTTTTTCGCTAACCTTGCTTACCTTCCCAACGTGAATTCGATGCCCCGCTCCAACATCACCACGAAAAGGGCCGAAGCGGTGAGGTCGGCTGTCGTACCTGGGTTCAATCGGTTGCCCCCCTTGCGAAGCGCGCGGTCCCAGCGCGCGAGCTTCCGGCGCCCCGCCTGAGTAAAGGCCCCCCCAAGCCCAAGGATCTGTCCCGCCTGGCTTGAGACCTTTCTCGCCTCTTGCCCTCCGCATTTGCGCGCGATGAGAGAATCCGGAATGCGAAACAGGAGCGTGAGATATGTCTGGATGATCGAGGCTTCAGGATCGCTCGATTCCTTGACACACCTCGTGAGCGCCGGAGCGCCGATGGTGAATGTGATCTCGAAGTCCGTGGCGTACTCGCTCGCAATCGAATCCCGCTCCATTGCCGAGCGCATCGCCTCCATCAGCGGGACCCTGCCATGTGTGTCCCGGACATCGAACTGGGCCGCCTCCCCAAGCCCGCCTGGCGCTGCGAGGCGGATCGCCTCGTAGATCTTCTGGCCATCAGTTGGGGTCAGGGAAGCCAAGACAGCGCTCAGGCGAGATCGCAAGGGTCGGCGCCCACCCAGTAGAGCTGCCTTTGCGAGTGGCGCGAAGAGCAGGGCGATGCCAAGGTTGGTGTTTCGGCCAACGATGCGAGCTGTTTCCCGGACCGCCTCAAGAACCAACAAGCCCGTCGGCGCCCCCTCGGCCTTTCGCAAGACCACACCCAGGATGGCCGCGCTGACCAGAAAATCGAGATAGCCCGTGTCGGAGAACTCGGCGAACGGGGTGACATTGCCGGGCTTAGCGGCGCTGACCTCGAGAAGGCAGGCTATCTCAGCGGCGAGCGCGATGCGTTCGGAAGATATCATCATTCTAGCGAATAAAGGGGATCACCCCCCTCACCTTCATCCTCTCCCCCACTGGGGGAGAGGAGTTCCTTTTTGTAGCCCCCTCTCCCCTCTGGGGCGGGAGAGGAGTTCCTTTTTTGGGCTCTTCAGGCTTTTGTGTGGGCACCATTCAGTTTCCTCCCCTTTGTAAGGGG
>CAZCMC010000333.1:0-1932 GCA_964499665.1 uncultured bacterium
GGAGGCGCCGGGTTTGACGCCGCCCCCGATGACATAGATCTTCCCGGCAACGGTCGCCGCGCCGAGGCCGTGTCGCGCCGTCGGCATCGCCGCCATCCTGGTCCAGCGGTCTGTAGCCGGATCGTAGGCTTCATTCTGCGCAAAGGTCCCCGCCGATTCTTCGCCGCCGAAGACAAACAGGCGCCTACCAAGGGCGATCGCGGCAATGCCACCCCTGGCGGTCGGCATCGGCCGCCTCGCTTCCCAGCGATCGGTCGCGGGATCGTAGACCTCCGTGGCGGCCAGATTCCGACTCATCGATCCGACGCGGCCGCCAACGACATAGACCTTCCCGCCAAGTCCCGCGGCGGCCAGATGATCCCGGCCCGTCGGCATCGGTGCCCGCGATCGCCAGGAATCAGCCACCGGGTCGTACTCCTCATTGGTCGTGAAGACCTGCCCGTCCTTGCCTCCGACGGCGTAGAGTTTCCCGCTCACCACCGCGACAGCCAATCCCCCGCGCGGTGTCGGCATCGCGCGCCTCGGCTCCCACCGATCGACCCCGGGATCGTAGCGCCAGACAGTCGCCATCGGCTTCCAGGGCCAAAGGTCCCGATACCCGCCGACGACATAGAGCTTGCCGTCGAGGGCAGCGGCGGCGGCATGATGAAGAGCTTCGGGAAGCGGCGCTCGATCCCGCCACAGGTCACCGACAGGGTCATATTCCTGGACGGCATTGGTCACGCCACCGACGAAGAACATCTTAAAACCGCCGATCACGTAGATCCTTCCGGCGAGGGCTGCTGCGGCCACTTCGGTTCGCTCGATCGGCATAGGGGCAGCCGCACGCCAGTTCCCATGGCCAGCGGCAATCGCGCCAAGACCGGCAACGAGGCAGGCAGTCCCAGCAGCCATCACCAGGCATACTGTTCGAGGATTCATCCGTCCCCCCTCAGAGTGATTGACACGTCCGACCCCACGCTCTTACAATCGCTTCATGGCAAAGGTGCGAGTCGGCCAGATCGAGATCTTTTACCGTGAAGATGGCCACGGCGATCATGTCGTCTGGATCCAAGGGCTCGGCCTGGACCACCGCGGCTGGGCCTTCCAGACCCCCCTCTTCAGCCAGCACTTCTGTTGCCTGACTTTCGACAATCGGGATGCGGGCCAGACCGGCCGGTCACCAGGCGCCTATACCATCAAAACCATGGCCGACGACACCATCGGGCTCATGGACGCCCTCGCCATCAAGCAGGCCTACGTCATCGGCCTCTCGATGGGCGGCGCCATCGCCCAGGAGCTGGCCATCCACTACCCTGCTCGGGTCAAACGGCTGGTCCTGGTGGCCACCTACACCTCCGGCGATCCGCGAGGGACCGCCCTCCTGAACTCGTTCGTGCAGATGCGCGCCCGCTTCACCAGGGAGGAATACCTGCGCGCCATCAGTCCGTGGCTCTTCAGTCACCAGGATTACCTCATCCCCGGACTCGTCGAGTCAGCCATCAAGAAAGGAATGGAAGATCCCTATTTTCTCCCGCCAAAGGTCTATGCCCGCCAGGTCGAAGCTGCGACCAGTCACTTCACCGAAGATCGCCTGAAACGGATCAAGGCCCCGACTTTGATCGTGGCCGGCGAGGACGATCTGCTGACCCCGATGCGCTTCGCCAGAACCCTTCACGAGGCGATTCCGGGCGCCAGACTTGCAGTGATCCAGGGCACAGGTCACGGGCTGATCTGGAGCCGCGCCGAGGAGTTTAACGCCCTCCTCCTGTCCTTCCTCAAAGAAACCTGAAGCTTAACTCGTGCTCCTCCAACTATATCGAACTAGGTTGGTGGACACCGTGCCGCGCCAAGAAACGAGCATAGCAAGGCGCGGCCCCCGGGGCCGACCGAGGCGCACGTTATCAGGTACGTCGCAGGGAGTGCCCTGGGGACCGCAACACCGCTAGGCGA
>CAZCMC010000334.1:0-1913 GCA_964499665.1 uncultured bacterium
CGCGTGAAATCTACTGGAACATCCCCGGCCACATCTTCCTCTATCTCCTTTTCTTTCCGTTCCTCGTCGTGTTTCTGTACGGGATGTACCAGCAGGTCCGCCGGCTGTTGATGGGGCAGTCGGCAACCGTCTTGGATCACATGTGGGATCGCCTCAAAGGGTTCGCCGAGCATGCGGTTCTTCAGCGGCGGATCGCGCAAGACGCCACCTCGGGGGTGCTGCACCTCTCGATGTCCTGGGGATTCGTCATCCTCTTCATCGCCACGTGCCTCGTCGCCCTCCAGGACTACTTCGGCATCCCCACCCTCTATGGGAACTTCTACCTCTACTTCATGTCGCTGACGGTCGATCTCTTCGGGCTCGCTGCTATCGTCGGTGTTGGGATCGCTTTGGTGAGACGCTATGGCGCCAAGCCTGATCGGCTCCTCAAGCCGCGCTTAGCCGATAGCTACGGCGTTCTCCTCGCTTTGTTCCTTGTAATATTGCTCACCGGCTTCCTGATCGAAGGTCTTCGGATCGCGGCCACGAACGATCCATGGGGCCGCTGGTCTCCGGGCGGTTGGCTGTCGTCGCTGCCGTTCGTCGGTTTTGGTGAATCGCAGCTCGCCACTTTCCATCGCCTCCTCTGGTGGTTCCACGCCATCGTCGCGTTTGCCTTCATCGCCTATCTCCCATACAGCATCAGCCTGCACATGCTGGCCGCCCCCGCCAATATCTTGCTGAGAAGTCGTGAGCGATCCGGCGTCTTGCAGCCGATCGATCTCGAAAAGGCGGAGCGGTTCGGCGCCTCGACGATCGGCCAGTACACCTGGAAACATCTCCTGGATCTCGAGGCTTGCACCGAGTGCGGCCGCTGCCAGGACGCCTGTCCGGCCTGGACGACCGGCAAGCCGCTGACTCCGAAAGGCGTGATTATCGATTTGCGGGATCACCTGCGCCTGGTTGCCGAGGGAGGCGATTCCAGAAAGATGGTCGGTGACGTGATCTCCCATGATGTCCTGTGGGCCTGCACTACCTGTGGAGCGTGTCATCAGGAATGTCCGGTGTTCATCGAGCCGATCCCGAAGATCATCGAGATGCGCCGCCACCTGGTGATGGAAGAGGCCGACTTCCCCGAGACGATGCAACAGGCGCTGCGTAGCCTGGAGGAGCGGGGACATCCGTTCCGCGGCACGTCAGCCACCAGGACCGACTGGGCGAAAGGGCTCGGCGTCAAGACTGTGGCGAGCAACGGCCGGCCTGACGTTCTGTACTGGGTCGGATGCGCCGCGGCTTTCGACGAACGGAACCAAAAGGTGGCCGGTGCCCTCGCCAAGCTTCTGCAGCGTGCGGGGGTGAATTTTTCCATCCTCGGTGAGGAGGAACGGTGTACGGGGGACCCGGCTCGGCGAATCGGGAATGAGTACCTCTATCAGATGCTGGCCGGAGAGAACATCACGACCCTCAACCGATACGGGATCAAGAAGATTGTGACCTCGTGTCCGCACTGCTTTAACACGATCAGGAACGAATACCCTAAACTAGGCGGCACGTATGAGGTTGTTCACCATACCGAGCTGCTGGCCGATCTGGCACAACAGGGGCGGCTGCACCCACAAAGGCCGATGCATGGGGTTGCCACGTTCCATGACCCCTGCTATCTTGGGCGGCACAACGGTGTCTACGATTCGCCCAGGCAGGTTCTCGGAGCGATCCCCGGACTGCAGGTGAAGGAGATGGACCGGTGCCGGGAACGTGGCTTCTGTTGTGGCGCTGGCGGCGGGCTGATGTGGTTCGAGGAGAAGATCGGCAAGCGCGTGAGCTGGGAGCGGACCGAAGAGGCTCTGGCGCTTCAGCCGCAGGTGCTGGCGAGCGCCTGCCCCTTTTGCCTGATCATGTTCGAGGATGCGATCAAGGTCAAAGGGGCGAATGAG
>CAZCMC010000335.1:0-1908 GCA_964499665.1 uncultured bacterium
CGGCGCGCACGCGGGTATCATCGGCGATCTTCCCATGCTCGTCGAGTGGGACATTAAAATCGACCCGGACCAGAAGTCGCTTCCCGTTCAGGTCGAGGTCATCGATGCAAAGCTTTGCCACAATTTCACCGTGCGAAGTACGGGGTGCGGGGTGCGACTTCTCTCCGAGCGGAGGCGTCGAGCAAACTCCATGGGCACCTCGGACCTCGCACTTCGTGTCATCGCGAAGCGATGAATTTGACCAGATCGCGGATCCGGCAAGAGTAGCCCCACTCGTTATCGTACCAGGACAAGATCTTGACCAGGGTGCCGTCCACTACTGATGTTGAAAGGGCGTCAACAATCGAAGAGAGCGGGTTACCGTTAAAGTCGATGGAGACCAACGGCTCCTCGCAGAAGCCGAGGATCCCCTTCAATTCGCCGTCAGCCGCCTTTCGAAGGGCTGCATTCACCTCTTCGACCGTGACAACACGCTCCGTCTCCGCCACAAGATCAACAAGGGAGACGTTGGCCGTGGGCACACGAATGGCGATCCCGTGCATCTTCCCCTGCAGCGCCGGCAGCACGAGGCCGACCGCCTTGGCGGCGCCCGTGCTCGTAGGGATCTGGGACAGGGCGGCAGCCCTGGCTCGGCGGAGGTCCTTGTGCGGGAGATCCAGGATCTGCTGGTCGTTGGTATACGCGTGGATCGTGGTCATCAAGCCGTGTCGAATGCCGAAGTTCTCCATCACCACCTTGGCGACGGGGGCAAGACAGTTCGTGGTGCAGGAGGCATTGCTGATGATCGCATGCTTGGCCGGATCGTACGTCTTCTCGTTGACACCCAGCACGAGCGTGACGTCGGGATCCTTCGCGGGCGCCGAGATGATAACCTTCTTCGCGCCGGCCTCCAGGTGCTTGCCCGCGCCCGCCCGGTCCGTGAAGCGGCCGGTCGATTCCACAACCACCTCTACCCCCAGCTCTTTCCAGGGAAGGGCCGCTGGGTCTCTCTGCGCGAAGACTTTCACCTCCCGGCCGTTGACCACGATGGCATCATCCCTGGCCTGCACCTGTGCGCTCAGAGTCCCGTGGACCGAATCGTATTTCAGCAAATGCGCGAGCGTCTTGGCGTCGGTAATGTCGTTCACCGCGACAAAGTCCAACCCACTGTCCCCGAGCGCCGCCCGAAAGGCATTTCGACCGATTCGGCCGAATCCGTTTATCGCGACCTTGACGGCCATTCCCCCCACCTCCTCCTTGAACTGGATGATCGAACGATTGCCGCTCCGCGGGCGGACACCCTCACCGGGGGCCAAAACAAAAATCCGCTCCCGAGGACGGAGCGAATCCTCGCCTCGTTATACGGCCTTTTCCGTGAAAAGTCAACTCGGAGGGCACTGGCGTTCATCGTTCACAGTTCAGAGTTCATAGACCAGAAATGCCGGCCCTGAATTGAAACCTATGAACCATCAGCTACGAACTATGAACGCTTGATCTTCTGGCGGGCTCGGCATGAATCGAGGAGATAATCGATGAGCGGCTGGAACGTCCTCGGGATGCACGATTCATCGATCTCGACTTTCTTTATCCGGTCTCCCTCCTCAACCGTCACCTGATACTGAAACCGATCGGCTCCTGACGTTGAGGATTTCAGCGAGATGGGCTGATCGAAGAAGCAAGCGGTGGATATCAGGCGCCTAAGACGGGCCGCTTCCTGGGGGGGAAGCCTCTCGGTATCAAGCGTCGCCGTCAACCGTGTCCCTGCAATACCTCCGGTCCGACAAAACTCAACCTTCACGCTTCACCCCACAAGAACAGGGTATAGGGTTCAGGATTTAGGGTAAAGGCCCCCAGATAGGCCCTTGAAGACTAGCCTCTTCCGGAAATCGTGTGGGTTCTTGGAAGGACATGGGTGGTTCCCAAGGGAGT
>CAZCMC010000336.1:0-1895 GCA_964499665.1 uncultured bacterium
GGGTGAATACTAAGAGGAGTCGGAGCGAGGGTCAAGGCCGCTTTGTGTGTAGGGCTGAGGGATTGCGTTGCAATTGGGCTTAGTGTATGATCTGGCGCACGTTATCCCACCCTACTGTGACAAAGGAGGCGGCCGGTGCAAAGCTATCGGCAAGCTCTTGTGGAGGAGGTCCTCCCTGCGGTCAGCAAGCCGTCCCGCTACATCGGGATGGAGTGGAACGCCATCAAGAAGGACCCTTCCCTTGCGAAGGTCAAGGTCGCGCTCGCCTTCCCCGATACCTACGAGATCGGCATGTCCCATCTGGGACTGAAGATCCTCTATCAGATCCTGAACCGGCGGCCGGAATTTCTTGCGGAGCGGGCCTATGCGCCCTGGGTGGATGCGGAGCAATTGCTGCGCGAGCGCCGGATCCCCCTCTGCACCATGGAGTCCAGCTACAGCCTCGCCGACTTCGACCTGATCGGCTTCACACTCCAGTATGAACTTTCCTACACCACGATCCTCAATATGTTGGATCTGGCCGGCATTCCGCTCCGGAGCGAGCAGCGTCGAGACGGCGATCCCTTCGTGATCGCCGGCGGTCCCGTCGCCTTCAATCCCGAGCCGATCGCAGAGTTCATCGACCTGTTCCTGCTGGGTGACGCCGAGGAGGCGATCCTCGAGATCTGCGACGCGGTGCTCCGCTGGAAGGCATCCGGTGGCCGACGGGAGGCGCTCCTTGAGGCCTGGAGCAAGATCCAGGGTTGCTATGTCCCGGCGCTTCACCGCGGCGAGACGATCCGGAAGCGGACGGCGATCCGGCTCGACGGCATCGACTACGGCGCGTTCCCGGTCCCATTCATGGAGATCGTCCACGACCGCGCCAACATCGAGGTGATGCGGGGGTGCACGCAGGGGTGTCGCTTTTGCCAAGCCGGCTACCTCTACCGGCCCCTCCGGGAGCGATCGGCCGAGGAGATCATGCAGATGACGCGCCAGGCGATCCGGGGGACCGGGTACGAAGAGGTCTCGCTGGCGTCCCTGAGCATCGCCGACCTGACCGTCCTGCCCGATTTGGTGCGGCCGTTGATGGACGAGTTGCTCCCGGAGAAGATTTCGCTGTCGCTTCCATCGCTTCGTGTAGAGGCGCTGAACCGCTTCCCGCAGGTGGCCGACGAGATCGGCCGGGTCCGGAAGACCGGCTTCACCATCGCGCCCGAGGCCGGGAGCAAGCGTCTTCGAAAGGTGATCAACAAGGAGGGGTTCGACGAGGAGCAGATCTTCACCGCGGTGAGGAACGCCGCCAGATCGGGCTGGGAGGCCGTAAAATTCTACTTCATGATCGGGCTGCCGACCGAGACCCAGGAGGACCTGGACGAGATGGTCCGGGTCGCGCGGGAATCGGCGAGGATCGCGCGGGCGGAGTCGGCTAGAGGCTTCGGCCTGACCGTCAGCACCTCATCGTTCGTCCCGAAGCCGCACACGCCCTTCCAGTGGTTCGCCATGGAGCCGATGGAGCTTCTCAAGGAGAAGCAACACTACCTGAAGCGGAAACTGCGGGAGGCGAACGTCTCGTACAAATGGCACGACGTCGAGTCCTCCTTTCTGGAGTCGGTCTTTTCCTTGGGGGACCGGTCCCTTGGCAAGGTCATCCATCGGGGCTATGAGCTAGGCTGCCGGTTTGACGGCTGGTCTGAGCACCTCAAGTTCGACCGGTGGATGCAGGCCTTCAGCGAGACCGGCATCGATCCGGGGGCGATCGCCCACCGAGTTCGCGGCCTGGATGAGCCGCTGCCCTGGGATCATATCGACATCGGTGTCAGCAAGAAGTTCCTCCAGCGGGAGTACAAGAAGGCGCTGGAGGTGCGGGGGACGCCGGATTGCCACGTCGCCCCCTGCTCGGCCTGCGGCGAGAT
>CAZCMC010000337.1:0-1883 GCA_964499665.1 uncultured bacterium
GGGTTTCTCCCCTTGGGAACAATCCTGCGGCCGTTGCGGCCAGCTTCTGCACGCTACCGTATGTGGCCAACCTGGGGCCATCGTCGAAAAGGAACTATGTCGCAGCAGCGCACCGATCTGAGGAATCTGGCAATCATCGCGCATGTCGACCACGGCAAGACGACGCTCGTGGATGCCATGCTGAAGCAGAGCCATATCTTCAGGGAGAACCAGGTGGTGATGGAACGGGTCATGGACTCCAACCCGCTCGAACGGGAGCGTGGCATCACCATCCTGGCCAAGAACACCGCCGTGACCTACAAGAACGTCAAGATCAATATCGTCGATACGCCGGGGCACGCCGACTTCGGCGGCGAGGTCGAGCGGGTCTTGAACATGGTGGACGGGGTGTTGCTTCTGGTGGACGCGGTGGAAGGGCCGATGCCCCAGACTCGTTTCGTTCTCCGGAAGGCCTTGGAATTGGGGCATAGGGTCATCGTGGTCATCAACAAGGTCGATCGCGCCAACGCCAGAGCCGATTACGCCGCCAACGCGACATTCGATCTCTTTATCGACCTTGGCGCAACGGAAGAGCAGGCCGAATTTCCGATCGTCTATACGGACGCCCGCAGGGGACAGGCTGGCCACGCGCCAACGGCGCTTGGGCCCGACCTTCAGCCTCTGTTCGAGACCATCCTCAGCTCCCTGCCTCCCCCCGAGGTGGAGCCGAATGAGCCGACCCAGATGCTGGTCAATCTTCTGGCGTACGATGATTACAAGGGGCGGATCGCCATCGGCCGCATTTTCGCTGGACGGTTGCACCGGGCTCAGGAGGTCGTCCGCATCGCAACGGACGGAACCATCTACCCCGACAAGGTGGCGCAGATCTTTATTCATCAGGGCCTGGACCGGATCGAAGTCGAGAAGGCCGAGGCCGGCGAGATCGTGGCAGTCGCCGGCCTGGGAGAGGTCGGGATCGGGGAGACCATTGCCGATAAGGACGCTCCTCGGGCCCTGCCGCCGATCCGGGTGGACGAGCCGACCGTCCAGATGACCTTCGGCGTGAACACCAGCCCCACCGCCGGGCGCGAGGGGCAATGGAGTTCGAGTCGCAGCCTCCGGGAACGCCTCTACAAGGAACTCGAACACAATGTGAGTCTCAGGGTACACGACACGGAGAGCCCGGATAACTTCCTTGTCGCCGGGCGAGGCGAGTTGCACCTGGTCGTACTGATCGAGACGATGCGGCGTGAGGGGCATGAATTCCAGGTCTCGAAGCCCGAGGTCATCTTTCAGATCGACCCCCAGAGCGGGGGGCAGTTGGAGCCATTCGAGCGGGTAAGCATCGAGGTGCCCGAGGACCACGCAGGGCTGGTCGTGGAGATGCTGGGTCAGCGCCGGGGGCGCTTGGTCGATATGCGGACGGGCGAACAGGGGATCGTGTACCACGAGTACATCGTCCCCACCAGGGGTTTGCTGGGATTTCGGCAGGCGTTCCTCACCGCAACCAGGGGGACCGGACTCCTGAACAGCCTATTCCATGGATACGCCCCCATGGTCGGGGAGATCCGTGGGCGCGACCGCGGGTCGCTCATCGCGTGGGAGCCGGGGGTGGCGACGGCCTACGGCCTGGCGAATGCCGAGGGGAGCGGAAGCCTCTTCATCGGCCCGGGGACGGAGGTCTATGAAGGGATGGTCGTCGGAGAGGCAGCGAAGGAGCAGGACATGCAGGTGAACGTCGCGAAGCGAAAGCACCTGACCAACATGCGCTCCTCGACGTCCGATATCGCGGTCCGCCTGAGTCCGGTGCGGCAGATGAGCCTCGACGACTGCGTCGAGTATCTGGCAGAAGACGAACTGCTTGAGGTGACACCGAAGAGCCTACGTCTCCGCAAGAGGGTATT
>CAZCMC010000338.1:0-1874 GCA_964499665.1 uncultured bacterium
TCGCTGTCAGCTCTTGCATTCCTATTGATAGTCAAACGGGTGGCCTCTTGGCCCTGTTTTTCTTGTTGGAACCCGGGTGCCTTTACGATATGCTTTCCTGCACCTGGTCTGCGTTGAAGCCGCACCATTCCAGGTTCCGTGTGCCTATCGAAGGCAATCAAGCGGTTGGATAGCATCGCATGAGCCGGTGTCCTGGGCACCCCGGTTATTATCGCGATCGGGAGTAGGAGAAGGCGTAGTTTCAGTGTGAAGGAGGCTCCGATGGACGGCCCCGGAACCCTAAGGGAAGAGTTGGATCGACCTTGGTTCGCCTTCTACGACGAGGGAGTTCCGAAACACATCGAGTACCCAGACGCCCCGCTGCAGCACTTCCTCTCGGAGTCCGCCAGGAAGCATCCGGATCGTGACGCGATCATCTTCTATGGCGCCAGGCTGACCTACCGGGCGCTGAACGAGGCCGCGGACCGCTTCGCCTCGGCCCTCTCAGCCCGAGGCCTCACCGCGGGCGATCGCGTCTCCCTGTTCCTTCCCAACTGTCCCCAGATGGTCATCGCCTATTACGGGACGCTTCGCGCTGGCGGAGTCGCCGTCTCGACCAGCCCGCTCTATTCCGCCAGGGAGCTGGAGCATCAACTGAACGACTCCGGGGCGTGGGGCATTGTGACCCTCACCAAGTTCTATCCGCTGGTCAAAGAGGTCGCGCCGAGGACAGGCCTCAAGCGGATCATCGTCACCAATATCAAGGAGTATTTCCCGAGGCTGCTCCGGCTGCTCTTTACCCTGCTGAAGGAGAAGTCAGAAGGGCATCGCGTTGAGGTTGAGCGGGTCGCGGGGACCGAGCTGTTCAAGGAATTGGTGGGTTCCGCCGCGGCGAAGCCCCCGGTTGTCGCATTCAGCCCGGATGCCCCGGCCCTCCTCCAGTACACCGGGGGGACCACTGGTCTGGCCAAAGGGGCAGTCCTGACCCATCGGAATCTGGTGGCCAACACGCTGCAGGCCGGCGCGTGGCTGGTCACGCTCAAGGGCGGGAGCGAGATTTCTCTCGGTGCCATCCCGTTCTTTCATGTCTACGGGATGACGGCCGTGATGAACCTCTGCATTTCGTTGGGTCACACGATGATCCTCTTGCCCCACTTCAAGGTGAAGGAAGTCCTGGAAACGATCGACAAGTATCGTCCGACAATCTTCCCTGGCGTCCCAACGATGTATATCGCCATCAATAATTTCCCGGAGGTTGGCAAGTACAACCTCCGCTCGATCAAGGCCTGCTTGAGCGGGGCCGCGCCATTGCCGGTCGAGGTGCAGACGAGGTTCGAGGCGTTAACCGGCGCCCGACTGGTTGAGGCCTATGGCCTGACCGAGGCCTCTCCAGCCACGCACGTCAACCCGCTCTATGGTGCGAGGAAGGTCGGGACGATCGGCCTTCCGCTTCCGGATACCGACGCCAAGATCGTCGATCTGGAGACCGGCGAACGGAGCCTGCCGCCCAGAGAGATCGGCGAGTTGGCAGTCAAGGGTCCCCAGGTGATGAAAGGCTACTGGAACCGGCCGGAGGAAACCGCGAGGGTGTTGAAGGACGGATGGCTGCACACTGGAGACATCGGCTACATGGACGAGCAGGGCTACTTCGCCATCGTGGACCGAAAGAAAGACATGATCATCGCCGGTGGCTACAAGATTTACCCGCGGGACGTGGAGGAGCCGCTCTACGAGCATCCGAAGGTGCAGGAAGCGGTGGCGGTGGGCTTGCCGGACCCCTACCGGGGGGAAACGGTGAAGGTCTACATCGTTCTGAAAGAAGGGCAGTCGGCCACCGAACAGGAGATCATCGACTACTGCAAGGAAAAGATGGCGAAATACAAGATCCCCACCCT
>CAZCMC010000339.1:0-1861 GCA_964499665.1 uncultured bacterium
AAAGCTCTTGACACCCCCGGGGAACCCCGCTAAGATCGCGCCGTTCTTGCGCTTACAGGGAAAGCTGAGGAGGATCGATGGCGCCGAGGGGACGACGTGGAGAGGCCAGATTTTATGAGCTGTACTGCATCGTGTGCGGAAAGACCTGCACCGAGCAGGAGAGCAGCACCCGTTGCCCGAGCTGCGGCAAGCCGCTGGCCGTCCGGTATGACTATGCCCACATCAGGGCGCGCCTGAACCGATACTCGCTCAAAACCTCACCGATCAAGGCCCTCAAATACCTTGACTTCTACCCCATTCTGAACCTGGATTTGGTCGTCTCGCTGGATGAAGGCGGGACGCCGCTCTACCGCTGCCACCGGCTGGCGGAGGAGCTGGGGTTCAAGCAGCTCTACATCAAGAATGAGGGGCTGAATCCCACCGGCGTCTTCAAGGACCGGGGGACGCTGGTGGAGATCACGAAGGCCAAGGAGCAGGGAGCCAAGGCGATCTGCGTTGCCTCGACCGGGAACATGGCCGGCTCTGTCGCCGCCTATGCGTCGATCGCCGGGCTGCCCTGCTATGTGACGGTGCCGGAAGGGACCCCGATCGGCAAGATGTCTCAAGCCCTCTCCTACGGCGCCAGGGTCCTCCAGGTGCGGGGGACCTACAACGACGCGGCGTCGCTGGCGGAGCAGATGAGCCAGCGCTACGGGTTCTATCTGGCGGGTGATTATGCCTTCCGGGTCGAAGGTCAGAAGTCTCAAGCGTTCGAGATCGTGGAGCAGCTCGAGTGGCAGGCCCCATCCGTCGTCATCGTCCCCATGGGCTGCGGGACGAATATCGCCGCGCTCTGGAAGGGATTCAAGGAGTTCCACGAGATGGGCTTGATCTCGTCACTGCCCAGGATGATCGGCGTCCAGGCGGTCGGCTGCCAGCCGATCGTGGCGGCGTTCAACCAGGGCCGGGATGACATCGTGCCGGTGCAGAAGCCGGAGTCCGTCGCCTCGGCGCTGATGGCGGGCGATCCACTGGACGGACTGAAGGCGCTGGCCGTGTTCCGCGAATCGGGTGGCTGCGCGCTCTCGCTGACCGACAGCGAGATCCTGCATGCGCAGCAGCGGATCGCGCGCCAGGAGTCGATCTTCCTCGAGCCGTCCGGGGCGCTCCCGGTCGGCGCGCTGACGCCGCTGCTGACCAGCGGGCGCGTGAGGTCGGACGAGTCGGTCGTCTGCCTCGGAACCGGGAATGGCTTGAAAGATCCCAAGGCGGCCTTGCGGGTCCTCCCTTCGCCGGCCACCATCGACCCCTCGATGCAGGAGGTTGAAAAGTTCCTGAAGTTGCGCCTCTATGAGATCCGGGCGGCCGGCGCCAAGAATGGCGACAAGAACCTGTTCGAACAGGTCCCCTCCCTTGCCGAGGTCACGGCCGGGGTGCGGCAGGAATTGGGGGTCAAGCTCACCTCGGAGTATGCCGGAAAGGTTCGATCCCTGATCGGGGAGTTCGTGAAGAAGGGCAAGCCGATTACGAAGGCTGACCTGCAGTATATCGTGGAGCATGTCTTGAAGGGGCTTTCGGGCCACAAGCCCGTTCTGGCGGTCGAGGACTTCAAGGTCTCCACCTCCCTTCACGGTCAGGCGGAGGCGGCCGTCCGGGTTCTGTTCGATGGCGAAAAGGTGGAGGCGTCGGCTGCGGGCGTCGGCCCGGTGGCTGCCGTCATCAACGCCCTGAAGCAGGCCGCCTTGACCCGGGGCAGGCTATTCTTCGAGCTGATCGACTATAACGTGGAGATCAACGCGCCCGGGACCGATGCCTCGGTCGAGACCACCATTGTGATGAAAGATGCCGAGGGGAACCGGGTGGTCGCCACCGGCACCTCCCC
>CAZCMC010000340.1:0-1848 GCA_964499665.1 uncultured bacterium
CATCGCCGTCTGGCCATCATCGATCTCAGCCCTGCCGCCCACCAACCGATGAGCAATGACGACGGGTCGATCTGGATTGTCTTTAATGGAGAGATCTACAACTTTCACGAGCTTCGAGAGACGTTGATTCGCAAGGGCTACAGCTTCCGTTCGGCCAGCGATACCGAGGTGATCGTTCGCCTCTATGAGGATAAGGGCCTGGACGCCATTCGCGAGCTACGGGGGATGTTCGCCCTTGCCATCTGGGATGCAAATCAGAAGCATCTCTTGCTGGCCCGGGATCGGCTCGGCAAAAAGCCGCTCTTCTATTTCGATGGACCCTCTGCCTTTATCTTCGCCTCTGAACTCCAGTCGTTGCTCGAGGATCACTCCGTCCCCCGGATCCCTGACCTGGCGGCGATTCGAAACTATTTGACCTATTCCTACGTTCCGTACCCTCAGACGGCCTTTCAGGGCATCCGGAAGCTTCCCCCAGCCCACTACCTCCTGCTGCGTGATGGGCATCTCAGCTTGCATCGCTACTGGGACCTTCATTACACGGAGCAATCGAACGGGCCAATGGAGGCTCTTTCGGAGCGCCTGAGGGGGTCCCTTGAGGAGGCGGTCCGCCTGCGGATGGAAAGCGACGTCCCGATCGGCGCCTTCCTGAGCGGGGGCATCGACTCCAGCACGGTGGTTGCGTTGATGAGTCGATTGAGCGAGGGGCCGGTCAAGACCTTTTCGATCGGGTTCGAAGACGAGGCGTTCTCTGAGCTTCCTCGCGCGAGGATGATCGCCAGACGCTTCGGCACGGATCATCACGAATTCGTGGTGAAGCCGGATGCCGTCGCCATTCTTCCGCTTCTGGTGCGGCATTTCGGCGAGCCCTTTGCCGATTCATCGGCCGTCCCACAGTACTATCTCTCCAAACTGGCCGGCGAATCGGTGACGGTCGCGCTGTCCGGAGACGGGGGCGACGAGGCCTTTGGTGGGTATGATCGCTACCTGGCCGCGCTGCTGGCTCGACCTGCTGATCGCCTCCCTGGCCCCTTCAGAAACGGCTTTGCGGCCCTGGGAAGAGGGCTGGCGATGTCGCCCCGCGCCACCCCCTTCATGTTACGGGCCGGTCGCTTCCTCCGGGCGCTCAGCGACGATCCCGGGCGCCGATATGCCCGATGGATGAGCTGCTTCGAGGGGGAGCAGCAGGTTGCCCTGTTCTCCAACGACTTCCTTGAGCAGGTCCGCAGCATCGATCCGGAAGGGCTGATCCTCGACGCCTATCGGGCCAGCGACGCCGCCCATCTCCTAAATGCGACCCTCGACGTCGATGTGAGGACCTACCTTCCAAACGATCTGCTAGTCAAGGTGGACATCACCTCAATGGCCAACTCGGTCGAGATCCGCTGCCCCTTCCTCGACCATCCATTGATGGAATTCGCTGCCTCATTGCCGCCCTCGCTCAAGATCCGTGGCCTGAAAAAAAAGTATCTTCTCAAGCGGGCGGTGGCCGACCTCCTGCCCGTGGAGATCCTCGATCGCCCCAAGCAAGGGTTCGCCGTCCCCATCGACGAATGGTTCCGTCATGACCTGAAGGAGATGGCGCACGATATCCTCCTTGATCCGCACAGCCTCGGGCGAGGCTACTTCAGGGCGGAAGCGGTGAAAGGCCTACTGGACGAGCACGTCAAGGGTGTGAGACACTGGCACCCCCAACTCTGGAGCCTCCTGATGCTGGAACTGTGGCACAGGGCTTTTATTGACCAATGATCAAGCGGATGCAACCGAAGCCGAGGTCACCCTCAGCGGTCTCGCAGTTCGAGGCCCGGGTAAGTCTTCGCGACGGGCTCGAGCGTGTGGTAGAGTGGTTCA
>CAZCMC010000341.1:0-1846 GCA_964499665.1 uncultured bacterium
CTAGTCCGGGATCGGCTCCTTCAAAATCCCCAGACGACACAAGGCAAAGTCATACTTCACCGGATCGTCCGGATCGAACGCCCGCAGCCGACGCGTCACCTCCGTGGCCATCCGCCAGTTCGCCTGGTTCCGCTTCGTCAGGCCAAGCCGGCGCACGATCCTGGCCACATGTGTGTCGAGCGGAAGGATCAGCTTTGCCGGCGACACCTCTGTCCAGATCCCGAAATCGATCCCATCCTCCCGTCGCACCATCCAGCGCAAGAACAGGTTGAGGCGTTTGCAGGCGCTTCCCTCGGCGGGAGAGGGGAAGAAGAAGCGGACGCCGGCCTTGGCGGGAAGCGTTCCGGAGGGGTAGAAGGGAGAGACGTCGAGAGACAGCGCTCGTTGAACGAAGCTGATCAGGGCGGCGCCGATGTCCTCGTGGGCAGGGTCATAGCCTTCCAGGAAGAAGGCCTGAAGGGAGCCGCGCCTCTCTAGCACCTGGTGGAGGAGATAACAGAGGAGAGCGAGATCGATCCCCGTGTTGAAGCGGTGGACGAAATGTCGGAAACGGCCGGCATGCCGAGCGGGAAGGAAACGCCGGACAAACCGGGCTGGACTGGGCCCCATCGCCTCAAGCGCCAACTCGGCGCTGCGGTGAATCTGTTTGACATTGCCATAGGCGAGTGAGGCGACGATGAACCCGGCGATCTCGCGGTCTTCGCGGCGGGGATATCGATGCGGAACGCTGAGGGCGCTGGTGGACAGCAGCTCGCGTCGGCCGTAGCGCACATAGAGGTCATCGAGGAGCTGCTTGAGCTGCGCTCGGGAGCGCACCGCTCAGGATCCTCCTGGGCGAAGGGCAGCCGCTTCGGCAGGCCGGCTCACTCCTTGCCGTTCAGGTCCTTTGCCTGGAATCCGATGGCGTACGGACAGTGGATCGGCGCCCGCTCGACGGTGCCATTGGCCTTGTGATAGCCCGCAATCCGGATATTGTACCCGTTAATGGTGCCGGACACTCCACCTCCCTGCACGTAAAGCCATCGCTGCTGCCTCGCCGAATCGTTGATGGCGACTACGATGGCGACGTTCCCGTCCTTAAAAAACTTCCGATCCTCCTTACTCAGCGTGGTGGTTGCCCGGACAGTGCCGTACATCGGGTGGGAGTGATAATCGCCCAGGCACTCCCAGCGAGACGTGGTCCTCACAGCCTCCTCGACCCGCTGGCTCCGCATGAGATCGACGTGTACCTCGCGAAACTTCCGATTGGCTGTCTGGTATGGAACCACGAAATCCACGAGGACCCGCCCAGGCGTGCTCTGCCCAAGGAGGACGCCAAAGCACTCCCTCCTATAGACCTCAATGGTCGAGACCAACAGGCCAACAAAGGCATTTTCGCTCAGATAAATTTCCATGTCCATCAACCACGATCGAAGATCTCTGACGAGGACATCTCAAGTGTGACGGTTCTTCTCTTCCGGGACTCGGAGCTCCACCCCATCCTGTGAGGAGCCCAGCGATGGGAACAGTGTGTGTCTGACAGGCCTTCGTCGGGCTCGAGTGTGTGATGCGGTGCTCTCAGGATTCACACCGGAACCCTCGCCTTCCGAGGTGGGACTCGTACCGTCGCGAGGGCGATGCTCGTCGCTTTCGGTTTCCTCCTGGATGGACGTCTACGAAGAAATGGTCGCGTGAGGAGAAACGATTTGAAGCCCTTCGTCAGAAGACGAGGGCTCGCTTGCGTCAGGCTCACCTCTACAGCCACCCGGACCGTACGGTGCTCTCCAAGCATAGTCCGACTACATAGTACAGGCAAGCCTAAAAAATAGGCAATGCCGCCAGTCTATTTCGCCGTGTCGGCAGGTCT
>CAZCMC010000342.1:0-1843 GCA_964499665.1 uncultured bacterium
TTGACCTTTGCGCTGGTGGCGGCTTCCAGGGCGCGCGTGGCCAGCCGGAGGGCACCCGTCTGGTCGAGCCCATCTTCGTATTTATCCTTGAGGTACAGTCTTAGCTCTTCGGCCTGTCCGCCGATCGCCGCGAAGCCTTTCTCGTCGCCGATGCTTCCGTCGAAGGCGAGACGGTACAACTCGTTGGGCAGCCCTTCCTCGGCCACCTCCACCACAAGGATCTCCACCTCCAGTGGTTTCATCGCCTCACTGAAGATGTTCCCGATCGTCTGGGAATAGGCATTGGCGAGCGATTTGGCAGTGACATCCTCTCGGCCATAGGCATACCCCTTCAGGTCGGCGTAGCGAATCCCCGCCTTGCGGAGGTTCTCGAACTCGCTGTACTTCCCGGCGCCGGCAAAGGCGATCCGGTCATAGATCTCGGAGATCTTGTTCAACGACGCGCTGGGATTTTCGGCCACCAGCAGCATCCCGGCGGCGAATTCCATGACGATGATCGATTTCCCCTTGGCGATGCCCTTTCGGGCATACTCCGCCTTGTCCTGCATCATCTGCTCTGGGGACACGTAGTAGGGAAGCGGCATTACTTGATCCTCTTGGCTTGAGTCTCCCCGTCCGCCACGGCCTCTCGTTGGATGTTCGCGCGGAGATTGACAATAACCTGGCAAGCCTCGCGGATTCGGGACTCCGCCACGTCATGTAGGCCGGCGGTCACCACCAGCTTGACCGTCGGAAAGATCCCGCGGACGAAGTCCGGACCGCCCGTCCCGACATCCTCCTCCGCGGCGTCGATGAGCCCCTCTAGTGCGACCGCGATCGCATCGTCTTCGGCCATGTCGGGCCGATAGAGCTTCTTCATGGCGGACCGGGCCTCCTTCCCTCCGGAGCCGGTGGCATAGTACTCGGTCTCCTCGTACCGGCCGCCCGTCAGGTCGTACTTGAAGATCTTCCCCTCGCCCCGTCTCACATCATACCCAACAAAGATCGGGATCACCACGAGGCCCTGTATCGCCAGCGGCAGGTTGGCCTTCACCATCTGGGACAGCTTATTCGCTTTTCCCTCCAGGGAGAGCGGCATGCCCTCCAGCTTCTCGTAGTGGACCAGCTCCACCTCGAAGAGCTTGGCCATCTCGATGCATGGACCGGCCACGCCTGCGATGGCGATGGCTGAGTGATCATCGGCCTTGAAGACCTTTTCGATCCGCCGCGACGAGATCTGAAACCCCTCGGTGGCCTGCCGATCCCCCGCGATGATCACCCCGTCCCGGTACTTCAGAGCCAGGATGGTAGTCGCACGGGGGGCGTCCATCAGCTCTTGGGATTCAGCCCGTGATATCCCCTCGAGCTTGAGCTGCACCTGAGGCACAAGATCGGGCCGATTCTGCCGAAGCAGGTCAAAGAAACTCGACCCGACATCGTAGGGATCGAAGAACGATGGCATCGATATCCCGAATCCTGAGGGGCCCGCGTCAGACCGCGATGTTCTCCAACAGCTCCGCTGCCGTCTCGGAGCGCTCCAGGACCTCCGCCACCAGTTTCTGGGTCCCCCTGGACGGATCAGTCATGGGGATACGCTTCACCGCCAGGTCACCGGTGTCGAAGATGATGGAACTCCAACTCACCCCATAGACCTCCTTGGGGTATTTCTGGAGGCACATCCCTCGGAAGTAGGCCCGTGTGTCGGCAGGAGGGGTCTTCATGGCCAAGAGGATCTCCTCGTCGGTGATGATCCGCTCCACGTATCCCTGGCGCTCCAGGGTAAAATAGAGCCCCTTATCCCGACGGAGATCATGGTACTGCAGATCCATCATGAAGACGCGTTGGTCGTCGAAGGAGCAGCCCT
>CAZCMC010000343.1:0-1823 GCA_964499665.1 uncultured bacterium
GTTGCCGGGAAAGAGGTCGCGATCCGGATCGATCAGACCCTCACCCAGGATGCGACCGGGACGATGGCCTACCTCCAGTTCGAGGCGATGGGCGTCCCGCGGGTCAAGACCAAGCTGTCCGTCAGCTATGTCGATCACAACATGCTCCAGACCGGTTTCGAGAACGCCGACGATCACCGGTTCCTGCAGAGCATCGCCGCCAAGTACGGCATTTACTTCTCGCGTCCGGGGAACGGGATCTGCCACCAGGTGCACCTGGAGCGGTTCAGTGTGCCGGGCCAGACGATGCTGGGTTCCGACAGTCACACGCCGACCTGCGGCGGCCTCGGGATGATCGCCATCGGGGCCGGTGGCCTGGACGTCGCCGTCGCCATGGGCGGTGGCCCCTTCTATCTCCCCATGCCGAAGGTCTTGCTGGTTCGGCTGAACGGCAGGCTTCGCCCATGGATCGCGGCCAAGGACGTCATCCTGGAGGTGTTGAGGCGGCTGACGGTCAAGGGCGGCGTAGGGAAGGTCCTGGAGTACGGCGGGGATGGGGTGGCGCACCTCACCGTCCCGGAGCGGGCCACGATCACCAACATGGGGGCCGAGCTGGGCGCCACGACATCCATCTTTCCCAGCGACGAACAGACCCGCCTCTACCTGAAATCCCAGGGGCGGGAAAGCAGTTGGGTCGCCGTTGGGCCCGATCCGGACGCCACGTACGATGAGGTGCTCGAGATCAACCTGGATACGCTCGAGCCGATGATCGCCCGGCCGTCAAGCCCAGACAACGTCGTTCCGGTCTCCGAGGTCGAGGGGACGAAGCTCTCTCAGGTCTGCGTCGGCAGTTGCACCAACTCCTCGTTCCGGGACCTAATGACCGTCGCCACGATGCTCAAGGGAAAGACGGTCCACCCGGACATCAGCTTCACCGTCACGCCGGGCTCCAAGCAGGTCTACACCATGATTGCTGCAAATGGGGCCTTGGCCGATCTTATTGCGGCCGGCGGGCGGATCCTGGAGTCGGCCTGCGGCCCCTGCATCGGCATGGGTCAGGTCCCGGCCAGCGGGACAGCGTCGTTGCGGAGCTTCAATCGGAACTTCGAGGGACGGAGCGGCGCGGCCAACGACACGGTCTATCTGGCGAGCCCGGAGGTCTGCGCTGCCTCGGCACTGGCCGGCGAGATCGTCCATCCAAAGCGACTCGGGCACCCCGTCAACATCGCCCCGCCGGAGAAGTTCATCCTGGACGATAACCTGATCGTCCCGCCGTCACCGAATCCGGAACAGGTCGAGATCATTCGTGGCCCCAATATCAAACCGGTCCCGATCAGGGGAGAGCTGCCCTCCACCATCGAAGGGGAGATCCTCCTGAAGATGGGAGACAATATCACGACCGACCATATCCTGCCGGCCGGCTCCAAGGTCTTGCCCCTGCGCAGCAACATCCCGGCCATCTCCGAGTATGCCTTCAGCAGGGTCGATCCGGACTTTCCCAAGCGGGCGAAGGAGAAGGGGGGCGGCTTCGTGGTCGGCGGAAGCAACTATGGCCAGGGCTCGAGCCGGGAGCACGCTGCGCTCGCGCCGATGTATCTCGGCCTCAAAGGGGCCATCGTCAAGTCGTTCGCTCGCATTCACCGGGCCAACCTGATCAATTTCGGGATCCTTCCCCTGATCTTCGTCGATGAGAAGGAGCACGATGCCATCGGCCAGGGGGATCAGCTTCGGATCGAGAGGGTTGCGGAGCAGATTCGAGGGGGCCAGCAGCTCGTCGTCAAGAATCTGACCAAGGGGACGGAGTTCAGGGTCAAGCACGACCTCACCCGTCGTGAGGTGGATAT
>CAZCMC010000344.1:0-1812 GCA_964499665.1 uncultured bacterium
AGCTGCACGCCGAGCCGTCGAGAGGCTTTAACCTCGGCGCCGGCGACGGGAGGGCAGTGGCAGTCAAGGCGACCGGCGGCGCGGTTGGCCTGATCCTCGATGCCAGGGGGCGGCCGCTGAGGCTGCCCGCGGAGCCGTCGGAACGGGCTGCGCAACTGCGCGCCTGGGCGAAGGCGGTCGATTTGTATCCGGAATAGGGTTCCAGGTTCCAAGTCCCAAGTTCCAAGTTGTGAAGAGGTTCCAAGTGCCGAGTACCGTGTTCCAAGTTGAAAACCTGGAACCCGGAACCTGGAACCCGGAACTGTGCAGCCGAACCTGGAACCCGGAACTCGGAACATGGAACAGTAATCCTATGGCTCATTCATATACGCCAGGCCTGCGTGTCACGGCGCGGACTGTGGTCCGCAAGAGGCGAATCCTGCCGATCCCTGGTCAGGTGCTCGTCAACGAGGGACAGGCCGTCACGGCCGCTACCGTGATCGCGCAGGCCGATCTTCCAGGCAAAGTGCATACAGTGAACGTTGTCAACCTCCTGGGGATTGTGCCGGATGAGATCCGGCGCTACATGCTGAAGCGTGAGGGCGATTCAGTCCGGGCGGGCGAGCCGCTTGCCGAGAACCGGCCATTCATCAAATGGCTCAAGACGCGAGTTCCTGCGCCCATCACAGGAACGGTCGAGAGTGTCTCCGAGGTGACCGGCCAGGTCTTCTTGCGGGAGCCGCCCAAGCCTTTGGCCCTGTCGGCCTATCTGGACGGCCTCGTGGTCGAGACCTTCCCGGGACTGGGGGCATCGGTGGAGACGTCCTGCAGCCTGGTGCAGGGGATCTTCGGGATCGGCGGCGAAGCAGCCGGAACGATCGCGGTGGGTGTCGCTAACCCGGAGGAGGCCCTCGTTCCGGAGCGGATGACAGACGCGCATCGCCACACGATCCTGGTAGGCGGCTCGTTCATCGATCGGGAGGGACTGGCCAGGGCACAGCAGGTCGGCGTCAGTGCCATTGTCGTCGGTGGAATACGCGACCTCGATCTGAAGGCCCTGATTGGACGTGATCTTGGTGTGGCGATCACCGGGACGGAGCAGGTCGGCTTGACCCTGATCATCACCGAGGGGTTTGGCCGAATCACGATGGCCAGGCGGACCTTCGACCTCCTGGCCTCCATGGTCGGCAAGCGCGCATCATGTTCAGGGGCGACGCAGATCCGGGCCGGCGTCATCCGGCCCGAAGTGATTATTCCGCTCACCCCCCCAGCCTTCCCTCCCCCTCGGAGGGGGGAGGGCGAGGGAGGGGGTGCGGAAGGCGGGGTGCGAGGTGCGAAAGGAGCCGAGAAGCAGGCATTCGGGGGCGGGCTGAAGGTGGGCGATCAGATTCGCATCATTCGAGAGCCCTACTTTGGGCGGATCTGCAGGGTGGCCGCTCTTCCCGCCGACCTTCAGGTCCTTCCCACAGAGAGTAAGGTTCGCGTCCTGGAGGCGGAGTTTGAGGATGGGCAGCGGGCCCTGGTCCCGCGGGCAAATGTCGAACTCCTGGAAGCATAGAAGGATGTTCACGGTTCACGCTTCACGCGCAAGAACAGGAATAGAAGCCGACCACCATCAATGTAATTGTCATTGCGAGCACCCGGAGGGTGCGTGGCAATCTCATTGTAGCAAAGCGAGATTGCTTCGTTTCACTCGCAATGACAATTTTGTATCCGTGTTTCACACTTCACGCTTCACGCTTTTTCTTCTCCTGTTCACCCTCTACCCTCTACCCTCTACCCTAGCGGTCTCTCTCTCACCTCCTGAGCAGTTCGAGGCCTTCGACATGCCTG
>CAZCMC010000345.1:0-1803 GCA_964499665.1 uncultured bacterium
GGGCTGTTGCTACCGGAAGGACAGGCGCCTGAGGATTGGGGCACGTCGGCCGCGGTGCGCTAACCAGGAAGGCTGGCGGCGAGGAGGCAGGGACTTCGCATAGCAACTTTATTGTCAGTTGACTCAACAGGATAGGGGGAAATTCGCAAAGGCGAGATTCGCATTTGCTTTTTCGGCGGGCAGGGTGTATAATCTTTCTGTCAGATGAAAGAAAGGGAGAAGCTGTCGCGACTCTCCACCCTGGCCCTGCGCAGCCGCCGTCAGGGTCTGGCGAAACTATTGCCCCCGCTCGTGGAAACCCTGCGCGGCTCTTTGATGGAACGCTATCTCACCTGTGGGAAACCGGGCTGTAAATGCGCTCGCGGGAAGCGTCACGGTCCGGTGTGGTACCTCAGCGTCACTTTAGGCCCAGGCCGTACCACGGGCATCACGGTGGCCGCCCACCAGGCGGAACAGGCCCGCCGCTGGATCGACAACTACCATCAGGTGAAGGAGCGCCTGGAGAAGATCTCCGACATCAATCGGGAACTGCTCCGCCGGGAGCGGAACAAGTCCATTATGAATCATGAGCGAGAGGAGCGCCTAAGCAAGCTCCACGCCCAAAAACATAGAGCGGCGGCCGCGACGGTGAGGAGAAGAAACAAGGGGTCCGTCGCCAGGTGCGGCCCCTCCGCGAGGACACGCCAGATATGAGCCAGAGTGATCAAGCCAAAAACCGTGCCGGTGGTTATGAGATATGCCTTCATCAGAATCGTCTCTCGGTGCTAGACCATAATTCCAGGGCTCGAGTGTCCGCCTAACGTGATGGCGCTCAGCGGCGCCCGCGCCTTTTGCGGGCGTCGGCTGCAGCGCCTCGTGGGCAGCTTCCTCCGCGAGCCGCTGGAGAAACAGGTCTGCATAGCGGTGCGAGCGAAGCCAGCGAACCAGGTCCTCGTAGCTCTTGTCTGCGATCTCCGCGCGGAGACGGTCCCGAGTTTTCCGCATGCCCTGCACGCAATCGAAGGTTTTGGACGTCATTCTAGTCATCACCAAGAGCCTCCCAAGGGCTTCGAATCTCTAGAAGGGGGTAGCCCTTCTTGAGGTTAACAGCATTGTAGGCGTGGATTCGCCTCAGGTTTACAATGTGCTTGAAGTTCCAACTGACCAGGACATCGACCCGAGCCACGGTGGCCAGGGCGATGTGCAGAGCGTCGACCCGCATGCCCACCCCGATGGCGCCTTCCTGGATGTAGGCTGCCGCAAGTTCCTCCGCTTCAGGCGACAGCCCAAGGGGCTCAATGTGCGCCCGTGGCACGCTGGGGACGAGCTTGCGAACGGCTTCGGGCGGTCTCCAGTTCGCGGAGCGTGAGTTCGGAGAGCACCAGAGTCATCTCTCCCCGAATGAATGCCTCCAACAATCGGACAGAGGGGGCGCGAAACTCATCGTCTTCGCAGCCTCCGAGGACCGACGTGTCGGTGTAGACACGAGGTTTCACAATCTGATTCTACACGAGGCGCCGAAGTCTTGCTTTCTCTCTTGGTCCCGGCCTGTTCGGCTGCCCAACGACTCGGGCGTTCACCGGCGCGCCGTTCTTTGGCACGTCGGGTGCAACGCCTCGTTGACAGTCCATCGCAGCTCCGAAGCTCCCGACCATAGCATCAGCTCCTTCCAGCTTCCATTGCGCTGACCATCAGGCTGAAGATAAACGGCCCTTGGCTTTCTCCAGCCGATCCTTCACCGTTTGAAGATGAGGGTGGCCTTCAACTGGGAATAGCTCGAGTGCCCCTTGAAAAGTGTCGACGGCTTCTCTCGTCCTCGGGACG
>CAZCMC010000346.1:0-1799 GCA_964499665.1 uncultured bacterium
TCGGTGATTCAGGAGATCGTCCAGGAGCAGGCCGAGGCCGGACTCGATCTGGTGACCGATGGGCAGATCCGTTGGTACGATCCGATCTCCCATTTCACCGGGCAGCTTGACGGGATCAAGATCAACGGGCTGCTCCGATTCTTCGACACGAACTTCTACATCCGCCAGCCCGTGGTGGTCGATCAAGTAGTGTGGAAGGGGCCGGTCCTGGTGGAGGAGTTCCGATCCGCTCAAGCGGTCTCGCCCAAGCCGGTCAAGGTGGTCGTGACCGGGCCGTACACGCTGGGACGATTCTCGATATTGGAAAGCTCGCGCTATCGCGATCTCCCGGAGTTGGTCGCCGCCTACACCGAGGCCCTCACGAAGGAGGTGGAGGCGCTGGCCACGGCCGGGGCCACCCTGATCCAGATCGATGAGCCGTCGATCCTTCAGCACCCGGGAGACGCGGGACTGGCGAAGGCGGCGCTGACCCGGATCGCAAGCCGGAAGGGTCGATCTCGATTGCTTCTCGCTACCTACTTCGGCGATGCCGCGCCGCTCTACGAGGCCTTGCAGGCGTTCCCGGTCGATGCGCTCGGGTTCGATTTCACGTACAGCCGCGAGCTCGGCGATCTCATCGCGCGACTTGGCTCCGACAAGGCCATCGCCTTTGGACTGATCGATGGCCGGAACACCAGGATGGATCGGACGGAGGAGATCCTGCCGATCCTGCGCAGGGCCCTGCCGAAGGTGAAGGGTTCCCCTTCGTACCTGACCCCCTCTTGCGGTTTGGAGTACCTGCCCAGAGACAAGGCCCAACTCAAGCTGAAGAAGATGGCGGCCGTCAGAGCCGAATTTGCGGGGAGGGGATAGGATGAGCCGAGCGAAGCTGAAGGGCCTGGGGATCGACCTGCCGATCTTTCCCACCAGCACCGTTGGGAGTTTCCCCAAGCCCGACTACCTGGTGGAGGCGCGGGCGAAGTTCGCCAAGGCGAAGATCGATCGGAAGGAGCTGGAGGACCTTGAACGACGGGCCACCGCATTCTGGATCACAACCCAGGAGGAGATCGGTCTGGACGTGTTGGTGGACGGCGAGATGTATCGTGGCGACATGGTGGCCTATTTCTCCGAGCTGATGCCGGGCTTTGAACAGAGCGGCCTCGTCCGCTCCTACGGCAATCGGTACTATCACAAGCCGATCATCGTGGGCGAGGTGCAGTGGCCGGGCCCGATGACGATCGGATGGTGGCGCTATGCCCAGGGTTTGACGAAGCGACCGGTCAAGGGGATGCTGACGGGACCCTACACGGTCATGGACTGGTCGTTCAATGAATACTATCCGGACCGGCGGTCGGCCTGTCTGGCCCTGGCCCGTGCAATCCGGCGCGAGGTCGAGGTCTTGGTGGAGGCGGGGGCGAAGATCATTCAGATCGACGAGCCGGCCCTCTCGGTCCGACCGGAAGAGCTTCCCTTCGCCATCGAGGCGATGCATCTTGTGACCGACGGGCTGCCGGCCTACTTCATCATCCACGCCTGCTACGGCGCCTTCGATGCGATCTATTCCCAGATGCTGAAGCTGCCGGTGCACAATCTCGACCTGGCGATCTCCCATAGCACGCTGAACCTGATGGAGATGTTCCGGCGGGACCCCTTCACCAAGGACCTCTCCCTCGGGGTCCTCGATGTCCACTCGCACCAGGTGGAGACGCCCGAGACGATCAGGTCCAGGATCGAGAAGGCGCTGAAGCTTCTGCCCAAGGAGTCGATCTGGATCGACCCGGACTGCGGGTTGAAGACCAGGACGGTCGAGGAGGCGCGAG
>CAZCMC010000347.1:0-1782 GCA_964499665.1 uncultured bacterium
GAATGATCGCCCGTGACGATTAACACATCTGGCTGAAGTTCGAGGAAGGCTGGGATGCGGCGATCCAGCTCCTCCAGCGCCGTGACCTTTCCATCGAAGTTTCCGTCCTCCCCTGCTCTATCGGTCTCCTTGTAATGAACGAAGAAGAAGTCAAACCGGTCGTAATTCGCAGCCAGTGCGCGGAGTTCATCGTCGAGGTCGGCGCAGAACGGCAGAGCGTCCATTCCGACGAGCTTTGCGAGGCCGCGGTACATCGGATAGCAAGTGATCGCCGCGGCGCGCAGTTGAAACAGCTCGGGAAACAGAGGGAGGTTCGGAGGCGCCGCAAACCCCCTGAGCAGGATCATGTTGGCTGGATGATCATCCTTCAGCACTCCCCTGGCCTGCTCAAGGAAGCGATTCACCAGGGCCGCCGTTCGGGCCGCGTCGGGGCGAATCGGCCTGACATGGAGGGGGGGCTGACCCAGGGCCTGGGGGTCAGAGTCGGAAAGGGCCTCCGAAAACCCTTCCCCCCGAAACAGCACCACCAGGCGGTGCTCCTTCACCGGCCTGACGGTCAGCTCCACCCCCTCGAGACGGATCAGATCGAGCTTCTCACAGAGACGCTGGCAGGTCTCGGTTGAAATCCGACCGGCCCGCCGATCCACCACCCTCCCCTCCTCGTCGAGGGTGCAGAAGTTGCCCCGGCTCGCAATGTCCCTCGCGCCGACGTGCAGGTCGATCCCGCAGGCTTCGAGCACCCCTCGTCCGATTTGGAAGAGGTACGGGTCGTACCCAAAGAGCGCAAGGTGTCCTGGCCCGCTGCCCGGAGTGATCCCCGGCCCAACCATCTCAATCATGCCGCAGAGGGAGCGAGCAGCCAAGGCATCGAGGTTGGGGATCCTGGCCACCTCCAACTCGCTTCGACCGTCCGCCTCTCTGGGCAGCCCACCCAATCCATCAGCGATCAGCATGACAATCTTGGAGGACGCTGGGATGGCGAGCTGTTTGACGAGTTCAAGATGCATCGCGGCATACCCTGATCATATTCGACGATTGGAACATCACGACTGCGAACGTCGCTCTTGCGCAGTGCGCTCCGCCAAAAAGATCTTCAGAAGCGACTGGTATGGCACGTCCCGCTTGTTCGCCAGGAGCTTCAGGTCATCAAGTAGGGACTGCGGAAGGCGAATCGAGATCGTCTTGGTCGAAGGCTTGAGATTCCCCAGCGTGACTCGCCTGGCCGTGCTCCAATCCACATACTCAGTGGAATCCCGCGACGACCAGAAGTCCCGTTCTTGATCTTCTGTTTCAAACGTCGGAATTGGTCTCCGCAGCTTCTTTGGCATGCTCATATGCCCTCCGCTCTCTCCGGTTCATGTTGCGTGCAGAGATTACACGAACCAGGTTATCGCGCATGGTAAACACGATGAAGAGTCGTCGTCCCTCATCTGTTTGCCCTAGCGTATAGTACCGATGTTCCCGGTCGGAGCCCTTCTCACCTTCTGCGACCACAAGCGGGCGATTGAAAAACGCTTGCTCAATCTCGACCCGGGACGCCCTGTGCTTGATCCAGTTCTTCTCTGCATTGCCCTCATCCCACTGGAAGCCACGGCACTTCGAGAGGTCATCCATGATTATCGCCCGAATCAATGTATACGACGATTATATACAAAAATCAAGGGAGATTACAGTGACTGATGCGCAGGCGAGTGGGGGGCAGAATCGAGAAGATGAGAGGTCTGGTTAGAACAGGAGGACGTCGACAAGCTCGCCCTTTTCGACGAG
This sequence comes from uncultured bacterium, assembly GCA_964499665.1. GTDB lineage: Bacteria > Methylomirabilota > Methylomirabilia > Methylomirabilales > Methylomirabilaceae > Methylomirabilis. The sequence continues at coordinate 1,768 of CAZCMC010000347.1, forward strand.
GTCCACGTTCGCCGG
>CAZCMC010000348.1:0-1769 GCA_964499665.1 uncultured bacterium
GTGGAGCCTTCAAAGATCGTGGCTGTGGGGCTCAACTACCGCGACCATGCGGAGGAGTTGAAGCAGGACGTGCCCGAAGAGCCGATCATATTCTTAAAGCCTCCGACAGCGGTCCTCCCTCATCGTGGCAAGATCGTCTACCCGAAGTCGTGTGGGCGCCTGGATTATGAGGCTGAGCTGGGGGTTGTCATCAAGAGGACTGCCAGGGCCGTTCCCGCCGAGAGGGCGCTGCGGTATATCCTTGGGTACGTGTGCTGTAACGACGTGACGGCGCGGGACCTCCAGCGAAAGGATGGGCAGTGGACTCGGGCGAAATCGTTCAACACCTTCGCACCCATCGGTCCATGGATCGAGACCGAGCTGGACCTGTCAGATGCGCCCATCCGAGCGTATCTGAACGGGGTGATCCGCCAGGACTCCAACGTCAACAACTTCATCTTCGATGTTCCGTATCTGATTCATTTCATCTCAACGGTCATGACCCTCTATCCTGGAGACGTGATCTCGACCGGGACCCCCTCGGGGGTCGGCCCGATGCAGCCCGGTGATGCGATCGAGATCGACGTGGAGGGGATCGGCCGACTCAGCAATACGGTCGTGAGGGGTTGAGCGGGAGCGCTCGGCGCACTGTCTGAACGGCCGGAGGATCGACGCGGGCGGCCTCATCGGCCCACGGCGTCCGCACGAGGGACTCAGCAGGAGTGACCCCCCAAGGGAGATCGAGAATGGCTCCGCGTTTTCAACTGGCGCATCGGTTGAGCAGGCTTCCTCCATATCTCTTCGCCGAGATCGACCGGTTGAAGCGGGAGGCCATCCGCCGCGGGATGGATATCATCAATCTGGGGGTTGGCGACCCGGACCTGCCCACCCCGCCGCATATCGTGAAGCGGATGCAGGAGGCCTCCGCGGACGCGCGGAATCATCCGTACCCCTCCTACGAGGGGATGCTGAGCTTCCGGCAGGCGGTGGCCGATTGGTACGGCAAACGGTTTGGCGTCACGCTCGATCCCGAGACCGAGGTCTTGAGCCTCATCGGATCGAAGGAGGGGATCGGGCACATCCCCTTAGCGTTCGTCGATCCGGGCGATGTCGTCCTGATTCCCGATCCAGGCTACCCGGTCTATCAGGCGGGAACCATCTTTGCCGAAGGCGTTCCGCACTATATGCCTCTCACGCGTGAACGGGCGTTCCTTCCGGAACTTCACGCGATCCCGTCGGATGTGCTCAAGAAAGCGAAGATGCTCTTCTTGAACTATCCGAACAACCCGACGGCTGCCGTGGCGCCACGGGCCTTCTTTGACGAGGCGGTCGCCTTTGCGAGGGAACACAGGCTGATTCTCTGTCACGATGCCGCCTACTCGGAGATCGCGTTCGATGGCTATCTGCCGGACAGCCTCTTGGGGGTGGAGGGGGCCAAGGAGGTGGCGATCGAGTACCACTCCCTCTCCAAGACATACAACATGACAGGGTGGCGTATCGGCTTTGCCGTCGGGTCTCGCGAGATTCTGGCGGGTCTTGGGCGGATCAAGACCAATCTGGATTCCGGGGTGTTCCAAGCTGTGCAGGAGGCCGCAATTGCCGCGCTGAGCGGATCGCAAGACTGTGTTGAGGCGATGCGTGCCATCTACAAGGAGCGACGCGATGCGCTTGTGGATGGTTTGTCGGCCATAGGGTTCGTCGTGGATCGGCCGAAGGCCAGCTTCTATGTCTGGATCGGAGTGCCTCAAGGGCGCACCTCCGCTTCCTTCGCCTCCGCGCTCCTCTCGGAG
>CAZCMC010000349.1:0-1758 GCA_964499665.1 uncultured bacterium
CGCCGGAACCCATCATCTCCGGCCAGTCGTCGCTTGATCTTCTCGCAGGAGTGCATCACGGTCGTATGGTCCTTTCCGCCGAACGCCTCACCGATGGCCGGTAGCGAGGAGGCGGTCATGGTCCGGCTGAGGTACATCGCCACCTGTCGTGGCAAGACGATACCCTGATTCCGGTCCTTGGACTTCAGGTCCTCGACCTTGACTCGGAAGAAGTCGGCCACCGCTCGCTGGATGGCGCCAAGCGTGATGACCTTCGCCCGCTCGGCGTTGAGCTCTTTCAACGTCTCTTGCGCCAGTTCCAGGCTGATCTCGCGGCCGGTCAACGAGGCGTAGGCGATGAGGCGCACGAGCGAGCCCTCCAGTTCGCGAATGTTTGACTGGACGTTCTTCGCGATGAAGAGCGAGACCTCATCAGGAAGCCGGACCGCCTCGGCCTGGGCCTTCTTTCGAAGGATGGCCGCCTTCGTCTCGAGGTCAGGCGGCTGGATGTCGGCGATCAGTCCCCATTCGAATCGGGATCTCAGGCGCTCCTCAAGCGTAGGGATCTCGCGGGGGAGGCTGTCGGAGGAGATCACGATCTGCTTGGTTGAATCGTAGAGTTCATTGAAGGTGTGAAAAAACTCTTCCTGGGTTCGCTCTTTGCCCGCAATGAACTGGATATCGTCGATCAGGAGCAGGTCCAGGCTTCGGTAGCGGTTCCGGAACTCCACGGTGGAGTCGAATCGAATCGCGTTAATCAGGTCATTGGTGAATTTCTCAGAGGAGACATAGGAGAGCCGGAGCCTGCCGTTGCGCCTCAAGACGAGATGGCCGATCGCGTGAAGCAGGTGGGTCTTCCCAAGTCCTACACCTCCGTAGATGAAGAGCGGGTTATACGCCTTTGAGAGCTGCTCCCCCACGGCCAGACAGCCTGCGTGGACGAACTGGTTTGAGCGTCCTACGACGAAGGTCTCGAAGGTGTATTTCGGGTTGAGAAATGTTGCCTCGTTCCGGTGTCGGCGGATCGGGCGCTTGGCGGAACGCTCGACCTTCGTATCGATTCCAGCCTGACTCTCTTGCTCCGGAACCCGGAGGATCACCTCCACGCTGGAGAACATCAGGTCCTCCAGCACCGTCTTGAGGATCGCCAGATAATGGTCCTCGAACCACTCCTTGAAGAATCGGTTCGGAAGCAGGATCTTGATGCGAGACCCTTCTATCGACTCCAGGCTTAGGGGACGGAACCAGTTGTCGAAGCTCTGACGCGCAATCCTGCCTTGGATAGCCGATAGGGCTTCGCCCCAGATCTCGCGGGCATTGGGAACGGTGCTTACGGGACTCATCTCCTGACCTCCACCGTTGTTATCCACAAGCGGCCTCCTCATCTAACCAGTTGAATGTGTTATGGAAATTGCGCTCGGCCACTGAAAAAGCCTTGCGGGACGCGGGTTCGGTTATCCACAGACTTATCCCCAGGTGTGGATAAGGCGGAAACGCCCGCCCCGCCACGTTAGAGCCAGCATTTTGCATGGTGCCGACAGGTATGACATATAGTGCAACTGTGGAAAACCGCGTCCAATGGGCATTTGCGGGCTTCGACCTCCAGAAGAGAAGTCTCTTTTAGCCTACGTTCACGCAACTGTCAAGCCTTTTTTGTGCTTGGGAAAAAAATCATTTGTTCGTTATAATAACTAGATAAATCAATAAGTTACTGATAGTTTACGAGGGGGACATTTCTGGGTCAGACCAAAGATGAGCCATGGCAGCGGATGCAAGAGA
>CAZCMC010000350.1:0-1752 GCA_964499665.1 uncultured bacterium
CGCTCCCTCGCAATGACAGCCTACTTAACGCGTATGAATCAAATGATGATCGGCTCGGTGTATTCGCCCCAGACCTCTCGAAAGACGTCCATGATTTCGCCCTGGGTCGCGTAGGCCCGAACTGCATCGAGAATCTTCGGCATCAGCAGGTCCTTGCCCCACAGGTCTTTCCCGACTGCCGCCTGGCGCAGGGCGTCGAGGGACCGCATCACGAGATCCTTATCCCGCCAGCGGCGAAGCTCTCGCAACCGGTCGATCTGCCGTCCCTCAGCCGCACGGTCGATGCTGAGGAGGGGAATCTGATGTTCCTCCTTTTCCGTGAACCGATTGACCCCCACGATGATCTTGTCCTCGCGCTCGATCGCCTGCTGATAGGCGTAGGCGGAATCGGCGATCTCCCGCTGGGGGAACCCTTTTTCGATGGCCCGGATCATTCCGCCCAGGTCCTCGATTCTCCTAAAGTATTCCCAGGCCCCTTCCTCCATCTGATTCGTCAGTGCCTCGACATAGTACGAGCCGGCAAGCGGATCCACCGTGTTGGTCACTCCGCTCTCGTAAGCAATGATCTGCTGAGTCCGAAGGGCGATGGTAGCCGCCCCCTCTGTAGGCAACGCCATCGCTTCGTCCATGGCGTTGGTGTGGAGCGATTGGGTTCCGCCCAAGACGCCGGCGAGCGCCTGGATCGCCACCCGGGCGATGTTGTTGTGGGGCTGTTGGGCCGTAAGGGCGACGCCGGCCGTCTGCGCGTGGGTCCTGAGCACCCACGAGCGGGGGTCCTTCGCTCCGAACTTCTCGCGCATGATGCGGGCCCAGAGCCGCCGGGCCGCGCGGAACTTGGCGACCTCCTCGAACAGGTCATTGTGGCAGTCGAAGAAGAAGGAGAGGCGTGGCGCGAATGCGTCAACCTCCAGGCCCGCCTTGATCGCCTCCTCCACATAGAGCATGCCATCGGCCAGCGTGAACGCCAGCTCCTGTAATGCGGTGGCCCCGGCCTCACGGATATGATAGCCGCTGATACTGATGGTGTTCCATCGCGGCAGGTGGTGCGCGCCGAACAGGACCGTGTCGGTGACCAGCCGCACCGACGGCTCGATCGGATAGATGTATTCCTTTTGGGCGATGTACTCTTTCAGGATGTCGTTTTGGATGGTGCCGCCCATCCGATGATACGGCACGCCCTGCTTCTCGCAGACGGCGATATACATCGCCCAGAGGACAGAGGCCGGCGACGTGATCGTCATCGAGGTCGTCACCTCACCGAGCGGGATGCCGTCGAACAGAACCTCCATGTCGGCCAGCGAGTCGATGGCGACCCCGCACTTGCCGACCTCCCCGGCAGAGAACGGGTGGTCGGAGTCGTATCCCATCAGCGTCGGCAGGTCGAAGGCGGTGGAGAGCCCCATCTGCCCTTGCTGCAACAGGTACTTGAACCGCCGGTTCGTCTCGATGGCGGTGCCGTAGCCGGCGAACATCCGCATCGTCCAGAGCTTGGCCCGGTACATCGTCGGGTGAACTCCCCGCGTGTAGGGATACTCGCCGGGAAATCCGAGGTCTTTCATGAAGTCCCAGTCGGGCAGATCCGCAGGGGTGTAGAGCCGCTCGACCGGGGCCATGGAGACCGATGTGAAGCGCTCTGCTCGCTCGGGCGCGTTCTTGAGGGTCGGCTTAAGGGTCTCGGCCTCCCACCGCTCCTTCTCTTGTTCGATCCGCTTGATGTCTCTCTTCTCGTGCATCTCCATCACCTCTGCCCTG
>CAZCMC010000351.1:0-1747 GCA_964499665.1 uncultured bacterium
GGGATCGAGGCCGGCAGGACCACTTTGCGAAAGAGCGCGTAGCCGGAGATGCCGAAGTTCATCGCCGATCGGATGTAGGTCCGGTCGATCTGGCCGACGGCGGCCGCCGTGGCCACGACGACAGGGAAGAACGCGGAGAGGAAGATCAGGAAGATCGGGGAGAGGTCGCTGACGCCGAACCAGAGGATGGCGATCGGCGTCCAGGCGATCGGCGAGATCGGCCGGAGGACCTGGATCATCGGATTGACCGCGGCATAGGCCAAGCCAAACCATCCAAGGATGAGGCCTAACGGAACGCCGAGCGTCACCGCGAGCAGGTAGCCCCACGTGACGCGGAAGAGGGAGGCGACAGCGTATTTGACCAGCAGGCCCTTTTTAACCAGCTCCCCGAACCCGAACACCACCTGGAGCGGCGTCGGCATGACGGGCTTCGTCGTCGAGGCCACACCGACCCACCAGAGGGCGACCAGCGTGGCCGCGAGCGCGGCAGGCGACACGACGCGGAAGAGGACGTCACCTGTTGTCCGTTCCTTCATCGTCCCATCCCTTTCATCTGCTTCTTCATCATCATCTTCTTCTGCTTCTCGTACATCTCCACCTGCTCGTCGTACATCTTCTCCATCTGCGCCTCATCCATCTTCATGCCCCCCATCCGGCCCGGTCCCGTCCTGATCGTCGGGTCAACTTTTGGGGGCCCGCCGGCACGCTGCTCCGCCTCCAGTGCGACCTTGGCAAATGAGTCGTCCACATACTCTTGAGCGGCAATGGGCCGCTCCAGCATGCCCGCCTCCAGGGCCATCTCCATCAACATATTGAACTCCTCCAGCCGCGGGACGAGGTTGGAATAGGTCACCCGGTCCATCGGATGACTCATCACGAACTTGAGTACCTCCGGCTTCTGGTTGAAATACTCGGGCTTGGCCGCCAACTCGGCCCCCATGAACCGGTTGTCCATCGAGGCATCAAGCCACCGGCCCGCGGCCAAGACCCTCGTCACTAGTTGCTGCACGATCTCTCGATGCTCCAGGAGGAACTCCTCCCGCACGGTGAGTACTCATCAGAGATAGGTGGGCCAGACGTCGCGGGTCATCGTCAGGACCCGGCCATACCCGGCCATCTCGGCCACCGCACCGAACGGCTCGCCGGATGAGAAGCCGTCGATGGCCCGAGCGGCAAGGGCCGGCGGCATATCGGGCGGGGCCATCTCCACCAGTTGAAAGTCCTTCGTCGTCATCCCGGCACTTTTCGCCAGCGTGTGAACCAGGAGATACTCCATGGCGAACCGGCTCGGGATCGCGACGGTTTTACCTCTCAGGTCCCTGAAGTCTCTAATCCCCGATTCCGCATGGACCATCACCACCGATCCCGATCGGTGCCCGAGGGCCACCACCTTCAGCGGAATTCCCTTCGACCGCAGCTCCATCGCGAGCGGCGCCAGCAGGTAGACCGCATCGACCTTGCGCCCCATAAAGGCCTCCTTCAGCTCCGGCCACCCCTGGAACTTCTTCGTCTGGATCGGCCCCTTCGAAGGTGGGGGCAGCGAGACCGACATCGCCTGACAGGCGACGGGCAGCGTGAGGTTTCAGGTGACCGGCAGGTACCCGACCCAGAGGGTGGCCTCTTGTCGCGTGAATACCCCCTTGACCTTGCTGGCGACGAAACCCCAGCCGATGTTGAGGGTCAGGTGGGCGAGGGAGATCCCGACCACCCAGAGAGCCACCACCGTCACCAGGAAGTATTTGGCCCG
>CAZCMC010000352.1:0-1731 GCA_964499665.1 uncultured bacterium
AGGTCCGCCTTGGAGCCCATGTGGGCACCCATAATCGCCACCTGCCGCATGAAAAGGTAACGAAGATCGGTCTGGACAAGGTAGCCGGCGGTGGCCCCACAGGTGACCAGTCGGCCGCCCGCTGCCAGGGCGGGAATTAACTTCTCGAACACGGGCCCGCCCACATGCTCGAAGATCACATCCACGCCCCGCCTCGCTGTCAGGCGCCGTACCTCGGCGACGAGGTCCTGAGTTACGTAGTTGATCCCCTCATCGGCACCGAGCCCCTTGGCCTTTCCGAGCTTGTCCTCGGTGCTGGCGGTGGCGATGACACGGGCGCCAAACAGCTTGGCGATCTGTACTGCGGCGCTTCCAACCCCGCTTCCGGCCCCCATCACGAGCACGTCTTCGCCGGTCCTCACCCTGGCAAGCGTCACCAGCATGTTCCACGCTGTCAGGAACGTGAGGGGAATCGCGGCTGCGGCCTCGAAGGCCATCCTCTCCGGCAGTGGCAGGATATTCACCTCCGGCACTTTGACGTACTCCGCGTACCCGCCGTCGATCCTGTACCCGCCGATGATCTCGTAAGAGCGGCAGAGGTTATCGCGACCGGAAAGGCAGTGGGCGCACTGCCCGCAGCTCATCCCTGGCGAGACGACGACGCGTTGGCCAGGCTTGATCTTGGTCACGATGCTTCCCACCTCGGCCACTTCACCGGCGATGTCGCACCCGGAGATGTGGGGCAGCGGGACCTTGACCCCTGGCATCCCCTTTCGGGTCCAGACATCCAGATGATTCAGGGCACAGGCCTTCACCCGCACCAGTACTTCATGCGGGGCGATCACCGGGTCCGGGGCGTCCTCATACCTCAGGACCTCAGGCCCTCCATGCTCGTGAAATCGGACCGCTTTCATGATTTCTCCTCTCAAAGATCCCTAGAGCGCCGAGACGTGGTCACGCTTGGAACCTGGAACGCTCTCGTTCACATCAATCCCTTCGCCAGGCCGCCATCGACGTGGATGGTGGTGCCGGTAATATAACTGGCTGCCTCAGAGGCGAGGAAGACGACGAGACTCGCCACTTCCTCCGGCCTCCCATAGCGACGGAGCGGGATCTGACGCTCACCCGCCTTCAGGACCTCATCCAGCGAGCTGCCTTCTTTGACAGCCCGATCACCCGCCACCTCCCTGAACCCGTCAGCCAGGATCCATCCGGGGCAGACGGTGTTCACGGTGATCCCATCCCGGCCGAGTTCATTCGCCATGGTCTTGGCCAGCCCTACCACCGCGCTCCGGACCGCGTCGGACAGTATGAGCCCATCGATCGGCTGCTTCATCGAGGTGGACATCACATGAATGATGCGCCCGCCACTCACCCGCCGCATATGCGGGATCACCTCTCGTGAGAGACGAATCGTGCTCAGCAGGTCCTGTTCGAATGCCGTTTCCCACTGCGTGTCGGTCGTCTCCTCGAAACCTCCAGGCGGGGGCCCTCCGGCATTGTTCACGAGAATCCGAAGTCCTCCAAAGGCCATAGCGGCCAGCTCGACCAAGCGGCGAACATCCTCAGCGCGGCTGACATCCGCCGGTATGGCCAGGACTTCGCTGCGCGTGAGGGCACAGATTTCCTCGGCCGTCTTCTCCAGTGGCGCGGGCTCTCTGCCGCAAATGGCAACCCTCGCGCCTTCGGCTGCCAACCCAAAGGCTATGGCTCGGCCGATTCCCTCGCTCGCCGCCGCGACGATTGCCGCCT
>CAZCMC010000353.1:0-1724 GCA_964499665.1 uncultured bacterium
CCGCTTGAAATCAGGCTGGATCCTCCTCAACCGCTCAAACATCTTCAGGGCCTCGGCATAGTTCTCCTTTGCAATATAGGCGACCCCCTGGTTGTAGTAGGCTAATTTCTGGTATTCAACCGCCTCGCGCAGGCCCGGCTGCTGAGCGAGAACTCTGCTGAGAGCATCGATGGCTGCCAGGTAATCGCCCCTCCGGAAAAGGTCGGTGGCCTCTGCAAGGCTCACCTCCTCCCCAGTTTCCTCCTCCTCCTCGGCTTCTTCCGCAGGCGATGATTTTGCGTCCCCACTCTGGCCAGGCTGGCTCTTCGCCTCAATCCCACCTTTTCGAAGAGGTCGTGCGAAGGCCGTCTGCTCTCCAAGTTGCTGCTCGCTCTGGTAGAGCTGCTCCAGCGCCTCGCGGTTCAGTGGGTCGAGACGGAGGGCGGCGAGCAATTCCCGCTGGGCCCCCTGTTTCTCTCTCCGTTGCAACAGTTCCTTCCCGGCGGCGATATGCCGATTGGACTGTTCCTTGATTTTCGCCTCGATCTCCGTCTTTTTCTGGCTGGCGCCAGGATACTGGGGGTCGATGGCCAGGATGATCTTCCAGCGTTCCAGGGCATCCCGAAGGCGGCCTGCTCCCTCGAGACGTGAAGCCTCACCTTGATTCATTTGGGCTACCTGCTGTAGAGACTGGGTCGTGGCGCAGGCGGACAGAACACCTACCATGATCAAAAGGATACCCCAACTGTTCCTGAGAGTGTGCATCCCTCAGTCCTTCTCGAAGGTCTGCAGCATCTGGACGAACTTGGTCAGGTCCTTCTCCATGAACACATTATACCGCTTGAGGCGATACCGACCGATAAAGAAAGGGTTGGATCCCTTCTTCGCCCCAAAGCCTACTTTGTAGCCGGCGCTCTTCACCTTGGCCACCACCTCGGAATCAAAACCCCCATACGGGTACGCGAAATAATCCACTTTCCCACCGATCCGATTCTCCATCAACTGCTTTGTCGCGACGATCTCCGCGTCCAGACGAGCAGCGCGATCGGCAGAGCTTTCATTGGGAGGAGGCACCGCGAGGTTGCTGTGGGTCTTCGAATGACCTTGCACATCAAAGCCCTGGGCCTTCAGCTCCCGCAGCTCGTCCCATGAGAGGGCGTGCTTCCCTCCTCCGATGAAGTCGGTGTAGATGAAAAAGGTGGCAGTGAACCCATACTTCTTCAGCAGCGGCGCGGCGAATGTCTTTGCCGACTTGTACCCATCGTCGATAGTAATGACCACCGCCTTCTTCGGCAGCGGCTGTTCATATCGAAGGAAGCGGTCCAGTTCGTCCGGGGTGATGCCGACGTATCCGTTCTCCTTGAGATAGCGGAGTTGCTGCTCAAACAACTCCGCGGTAATGGCGAACCGGTTCTTACTGACCACCTCGATGTCATGGTACGTCAAGATCGGCACCACCTGATGACCATCGGCTTCAATTCCGCCAAGCCTCCTGGGGCGGATTGGGATCACAACGACATCACCCGGCTTGATCGGCGCGGCGTCTCTAAGCTCGGTGATCATCCAGGCCCGATCGGCCCCTTTCAGGTATCTGGCAGCCAGTGTCTCAGCCGTGTCGCCCTCACGAGCCACGACGACCATAAAATCCTCGGAGGTTCTCGCATCCTCCTTGACCTCCTGCAGGGCTGGGGCGCAGGCCCCGAGCAACAGCACCAATCCGAGTAAGAGTAGCGATTTATGTCCCA
>CAZCMC010000354.1:0-1718 GCA_964499665.1 uncultured bacterium
TCGCGGTTCAGTAAACGATTGATCTTCGCCAGTTGCGCTTCAACCGCCCGAAGCTCCAGAACCGATTGCCGCTCGTAGATCGTCAGATCAGGGTAGTGCGCTGCCGCTGCGTAGGCAAGGTCCCTTGGGCTTGCCAGAAGCTTCAAGTGGGTCTGGAGCTCCGTGCCGAGACCCGGTCGGAGGGTCAGCACCTTGTTCAGCCGCTCCAGCATGGAGTCGGCCTGGCTCCTCAATTCCGCTGAATCATCCCCCTCATCCTCCAGAAGCTCCACCAGCGCCCTCCTGTATGGAATCTCCTGCGTATAGGAGAGGACCCGCGCCTTTCCCAGGCCGCGGACCACGATCTCATAATTGCCAGCCGGCAGCTTGACTGCGCGGGCGATCTGGCCGAACCCCCCCACGTCATAAGGGACCGGCTCCGGCGACTGCTCCCATCCCTGGCGGACCAAGAAGATCCCGAGGTACCGGTCACTCTTCAGGCAGTCGTGAATCATCCGCCTGTAGCGCTCCTCGAAGATGTGGAGGGGCAGGGCCATGTTCGGGAAGAGGACCACGTTCGGCAGCGGGAAGATGGGGATCTCACGCGGCGGCTGGGACTGGTCGATGAACTCAAAGTCCGGGTCTTCAGGAGGCATCAGGGTCATCCGCCAAGCGTCGCAGGGTGTCGAGATTGCGGCGGTCGGATAGCAGGAAGTCATCATCCTTCGGGGTTTCGAGGATCATCGGGATCCCCTTGAGACGCGGGTCTGCGAGGAGGCAGCGAAACGCCTCGAGGCCAATGTTGCCCTTGCCGATATGCTCGTGCCGATCCACGCGACACCCCAACTCCTTCTTGGAGTCGTTCAGATGAATGACCTTGAGGCGCGAGATCCCTACGATCGCATCGAATGCACCGATGACATCAGCGTACCCCTCCGGGGTCCGGATGTCGTAGCCTGCCGCAAAGACGTGGCAGGTATCCAGGCAGACGCCTGTCCGTTCCGGGAGGCCGATCTGATCCAGGAGGGCAGCGATCTGCTCAAAGCGATGCCCCAGGCTGGTCCCCTGGCCGGCGGCGGTCTCGATGATGACCTGCACCTGGTAGTCTTTCGTCCCCTTGAGGAGTTCGCGGACACTCTTCGCCACCTGTCGCAGCCCCGCCTCCTCACCGGCTCCCATGTGGGCCCCGGGGTGCGTCACGAGATACGGGATGCCGAGCGCCTCGGCCCGCTCCAGTTCCTCAAGGAAGGCTGCCATCGACTTCCGATGTAACTCGGCATCGGTCGAGGCCAGATTAATCAAGTATGAATCGTGCGCCACAACTGGGGCGATTCCGGTGGCCTGAAGGTTCGCCCGGTACCGCTCGATCTCCTCGGGCGGCAGTGGTCTTGCCCGCCACTGGTTGCTGCTTTTTGTAAAGAGCTGGATCGTCTGGCAGCCGACCTCTCTGCCCCGCAACGGCGCCAGGTCGATGCCCCCCGCGATCGACATGTGCGCACCGAGGAGCAGCTCCCCTTTGATCGTCCGTTTTTGCCCCTTCATTGGTGTCACCCTATCGGTGTGGCTAGGGAGGGAGGTTTGATCTTAGTGGAGCCGGAACCGCTCGGCGAGAAGCCTCCGGAGGCGGGGTTGGTAGATCAGATCGAAGGCATGCTCCTTCCCGGGAAACAGCCTCAGCGCCAACCGCCTCGTGGCGGCCACCATCTGAGAGGCCTCCCCCAACGAGAGGTTGGTCTGGC
>CAZCMC010000355.1:0-1700 GCA_964499665.1 uncultured bacterium
ACGCACTGGAGGCCAAAGGCAAAAAATCGGAAGGCGACGCCAATCAACTCTTCCGAGTGGACGAGAAGGAGATCGAAGCAATCTCCATTAGACGGGGCGGAGAGCAAGTCGTGCTGAAGCGTCATGGTGATGCGTGGCTCATGATCGAGCCGGTCCAGGCCAAAGCGGATAACGCTGAGATCATCTCGCTGCTCAATGCCATCACGAGCGCCAGATTGGAACGAACGATTAATGAGGAGCCAAAGAGCTTGGGCGAGTACGGACTCGACCGCCCGGCCATCACGCTCACCGTGAGCCTCAAGGGCGATAAGCCATTCTCCAATCTCCTGCTCGGAGACAAGAATCCGAACGGTTTCTCCGTCTATGCGAAACGTGAGGACAAGCCCCCGGTGTTCCTGGTCGCTGACTCCCTGAGAAGTCGCCTGGACCGGAAAGCGACGGATCTTCGTGACAAGACCCTGCTCCATGTGGAGCCGGATAAGGTCAAGAGGTTGGAACTGTCCGGCAAGGGGCGATCGATCAGTCTGAGTAACGCAGGAACGGATCAGTGGGAGATGGTTCAACCGATCAAGGCTAAGGCAGACAGCTCAGCCGTGAGGGACCTGTTGTGGAAGATCAGGAATGCACGCGTCAAAGAGTTCCTGTCTTCTGGCGCCGACACGACGCGCCGCTACGGCCTCGACCGTCCCGATCTGATCGTCGCGTTGACGCAGGAGGGTGCTTCCAAACGCCTCCTTCTGAAGAAGGCATCTGACCCAACGGTGGGACTCTACGCCTTGGCGCAGCCGGGAGAAGGGGTGGTCATTGTCGACGGGCGCCTGCTGACAGACCTGTCGAAATCGCCGTTCGATCTGCGAGACCGAAGCCTGTTGCGTTTCGAGACCACGGACGTGAAGGCGATTCAACTTCGCCGGGATGGACAGTCGCTCGCGCTCGCCAAGGAGGGGGACCTCTGGAAGCTCACCACACCGACATCGGCCGATGCCCAGGCGGGGAAGGTGTACGACCTCCTGTACGCGCTCAAGGAGCTGCGCTACCACGCGCTCGTCGAGAATGATGGAAGCAACCTCGCTCGTTACGGCCTAAAGTCACCGCAGGCGGAGGTAGAGCTGACCATGGCCGACGGCTCCCGTCTCCCTGCCCTGCTCTTCGGGAAGGCAGAGAGAGATCGCCTGTACGCCAAGGTTGCTACAGCCCCAGCGGTTTACGCGATCGATCCGAAATTCTTAGGCCGGATTCCCAACGGACCGGATGCCCTGAAGCAGGAGACCAGACCCGTAGCGGGCAAGTGAAAGCCGCTCACGTCCTGTCATTGCGAGGCCGACACAGTCAGCCGTAGGGGCGCTGCTTGCTGCGCCCCTCAGCGGCAGGGCAAGAATACACACCTTGCTAATGAGCGGCTTGAGATTCCTTTGATTCGCTCGCAATGACAGGGTTGTTGAGGATGACGTAATGGAGATCTACTGGGAACGGGCCGAGATCCAGTGCCCCGGATGCCGTGAGGTTCTGGTGTTGCGGGCCTCGCTACTGGAGATCTGGTGCCCCTGGTGCGAGGAGCCGTACGAGGTCCGTGAGGTTCCCCACCGCACCGATCCCAGCCGCACTGTCCTCACCCTGACCAGAAGAATCCGAAGCGACCGCTAGCCTGCATTATTCACGAACATCTCACCGCAGGTCCGCGACGAGCGGTTTGCAATGGG
>CAZCMC010000356.1:0-1693 GCA_964499665.1 uncultured bacterium
TGGACCGCTCAATAAAAATACAGCCCGTCTCTCGGCGGGCTGTTGGGGTGGCGTCAACTGGCGTGAGATCGGTCAAGAATTCATTGCCTTCAAGAACTCCTCATTGCTCTTGCTTCCCTTCAACTTATCCAGAAGGAGTTCCATTGCCTCCACCACCCCCATGGTATGGAGCACCTTGCGGAGGACCCACATCCGGTTCAGCTCCTCCTGAGTCAGCAGGAGTTCCTCCTTGCGGGTGCCCGACCGGAAGATGTCGATGGCTGGGTAGACGCGCTTGTCCACTAACCTCCGGTCCAAGACGAGTTCGCAGTTGCCGGTCCCTTTGAACTCCTCGAAGATCACGTCGTCCATCCGGCTGCCGGTGTCGATGAGGGCCGTGGCCATGATCGTAAGGCTGCCGCCCTCTTCGATGTTCCGCGCCGCCCCGAAGAACCGTTTGGGTCGCTGCAGCGCGTTGCTGTCAACGCCCCCCGAGAGGACCTTGCCGCTCGGCGGGACAATCGTGTTGTAGGCACGGCCCAACCGAGTGATGGAGTCAAGGAGGATCACGACATCCCGCTTGTGTTCCACCAACCGCTTGGCCTTCTCGATCACCATCTCGGCCACCTGGACGTGCCGTGTGGCCGGTTCGTCAAAGGTCGAGCTAATCACCTCCGCCTTGACGGAACGCTGGAAGTCCGTCACCTCCTCGGGCCGCTCGTCGATCAGGAGGACGATCAGGATCACCTCGGGGTGATTCTTGGTGATACTGTTGGCGATCTTCTGGAGGAGGATGGTCTTCCCGGTCCGCGGCGGGGCAACGATCAGGCCGCGCTGACCCTTCCCGATCGGTGTCAGCAGATCCATCACCCGCATGTTCAGCTCGTCGGCGGCGGTTTCCAGTCGGATCCGCTGGTTTGGGAAAAGCGGGGTCAGGTTATCGAAGAGAACCTTCTCTTTGATGAGCTCGGGGTTTTCAAAGTTGACCGCCTCGACCTTAAGCAGGGCGAAGTACCGCTCCCCCTCCTTGGGGGGCCTGACCTGTCCCGACACCGTATCCCCGGTCCTGAGATCGAAACGCCTGATCTGTGAGGGAGAGACGTAGATGTCGTCCGGCCCAGGCAGATAGTTGTAGTCCGGCGCCCGCAAGAATCCGAATCCGTCCGGAAGAACCTCCAGGACTCCTTCTGCGAAGATCAGTCCGCTCTTTTCCGTTTGTGCCTCAAGAATCTTGAAGATCAGCTCCTGCTTCCGGAGGCCACTCGCGCCCACCACGTTCAGGTCCCTGGCAATGGACGTCAGCTCGGAGTTGGTCTTCTCCTTCAACTCCACAATATTCATCGACCCGCCTCGGGGGAGAGCCGCCGTCATCTCTTTCGCTTCTGCCGTAGTGGTTCGTCTGGTCGATTCGGACGTTGGTGAAGCCATTTCTGCGCGCTCCTAATCCTTGATACTGTTGACGGTGATCCAGACTTGCGACCCTAATGTGGTGCGCCCCATTCCGGGTGAGCCATATGGAGCGTCACGCGAAAGAGCGGAACGGCCCAGTCACCCGCAGAAGGCGCCCTACCGGAAGCATGGGAAGCAACGGTCTGAATCGGACAGCAAGATGGGTCAGATCTCGGGCAGCGCCACCCTCGATCAGCTCGCCCTCTCTACCGCGGGCTAGAACCAACCGGGAATGAACGCTCTACAGAAGTCAGGTCTTCAGCGA
>CAZCMC010000357.1:0-1692 GCA_964499665.1 uncultured bacterium
GGGATCGGGAGGGCCGCGGCGCTCGCCTTCGCTAAGGAAGGGGCGAGGCTGTTGCTGGCGGCGCGGCGGCGCGATCGGCTGGAGGAGGTGGCCGCGACGGCCCGCGCCCTGGGGGGCGAGGCGCTGGTGGCCGAGACGGATGTGGCCGACCGGCGCCAGGTTCACGCGGCTGTGGACAAGGCGGTGTCGGCCTTTGGCCGCCTCGACATCCTGATCAACAACGCCGGGATCGGCTATGTCGGTATGCTGGAGGATACGCCGATCGAGGCGATCGAGACGCTTTGGGCCGTCAACATGATGGGGCCGATCTACGCCACTCAGGCCGCCATTCCCCTCATGCGGAAGCAGGGCGGCGGCCACATCATCAACATTGCCTCGGTGGCCGGCAAGCGCGGCGGCCCCGGCAGCAGCGTCTACTGCGCCACAAAGTTCGCGATGGTGGGGATGTCGGAGGCCCTGCGTGTGGAGCTGCGCGGGAGCGGCATCGAGGTCAGCGTGATCTGTCCCGTCTCGACCGCCACCGAATTCTTCGAGGCGTCATCGGCCCGCTCGAAAAGAAACCATCCGCCGATGGGTCCGATCCAGACAGCGGAGAAGGTGGCGAGGGCCATCGTTCGCTGCGCCAGGAAACCCAGGCCGGAGGTGATCGTCTTCCCGCCGGCCAGGATCCTTGTCCTGATCAACGCCCTCTCCCCTCGTCTGGCCGACCTGATTCTTCTGGGGTTCCGCCGCAAGCTGTTCGGGGAGCAGGGCGCTCGTTAGTGACGCGGGAGTGCGTGGACGTGCTCATGCGCCTTGATCAGAAGGTCCCGGGAGTTCTTGAAGGTCAGCCGGGCAAGGGCGGCATCGTACGGGAGCCAGTCGAAGCCGACGTGTTCAGCGGAGAGGGTCACCTCGGACTGTGTCGTTTCCGCAAGAAAGAAGATGACGACCTTGAAGATCCCGATTCCCTTCTGCCGGAAGAAGTAGCGAAGCGTCTGCTTGTAGCCGTCCAGGAGGTGGATCTCGGAAATCCCGGTCTCCTCTTGCAGCTCACGTTTGGCCGTCTCCTCTGAATGTTCGCCTGACTCGATGTGCCCCTTGGGAAAGTCCCAGTGGCCCGACTCATAATGAAGCAGGAGATAGTGCGGCTCCGGCGTTCGCCGGAACAGAATCATCCCCGCGGAGATTTCACGTGGCATGTTGTCTCAGCATCCGTCCCTCTGTCTCGGTCCCGGGTCCGCCGGACCTCTCATCGACTTCACACTTCACGCAGACACCGGATTATGGTATATAGTACCACATGAGCGAGAAAACGACTTCGGATCGGCCCTTCAAGGTCTATGGCATCAATTTGCTGGCCCGGGTTCTCCGTGAACCGCCGGATACCCTCACGGTTCACTGCCCGCGGGGCGCTTCTATCAGATACGGCCAGGTGATTGTGGCCGGCGACGGCTTCGATGAAGGATCCAACTCCTTCCGGGAGATGCCGCCGACTCAAGCGATCATCGCGTTTGAAGAGGCCTCCGAGGGAGTGGAAGGTCATTATTTCTACCGCGACAACGATGAGTACCGGATCCTGCCGCTGGATTCGGTCATCATCGCTTTCCCGCAGCCATAGCGTTTGCTTATCGAACGACACGCCTGTTGTCTCGTCAAGGGGCAGGCGGTTCGCTTGACTTCCCCGCCTGT
The DNA here is from genome assembly GCA_964499665.1 of uncultured bacterium. GTDB lineage: Bacteria > Methylomirabilota > Methylomirabilia > Methylomirabilales > Methylomirabilaceae > Methylomirabilis. The sequence goes on from CAZCMC010000357.1 coordinate 1,672, forward strand.
AGGCTCTAGCATACCACCGTC
>CAZCMC010000358.1:0-1692 GCA_964499665.1 uncultured bacterium
GTGGCGCGAGGGCATATGCCAATCTGTCGGATTTCGATTGCGCCTGGACCGCGCACTCCGGTATAGTAGGCCCGCTTTTCCGCCTCACCACATGGCCCCATCGTCTAGTGGCCTAGGACGCGGCCCTCTCAAGGCCGAAACACGGGTTCGAGTCCCGTTGGGGCCACCAAGCTTGTCCCCCTCAGCGCCCCTCTCGGCACAACTTCTCTTCGAAGGCGTTGGCTTGTGCCTTCCGCTCGCGCCCGCCGACACTGTGGCACACGCCTCTCGTCCACTACGGATTTCATCAGCACCTGTCTGGTCCGGAGAACGAAGTATCGACCTCTCGGCTCCGCTTGACCCCCATGAATGGCGCATGATATAAGCGAACGCACTATGACATGAGAATCTCACAGAGAAGGAGCCAACGGGGGGTCGAGGCAATGAGCGTTGGGCGAGTTGTGACGGCAGCATTGATCATGGCTGGGGCGGCCTTTGGAAGTCCGATCGAGGCGGGGCAGAAGGCGATGCAGATCGGCGTGCAGCTCCCCTTGAGCGGCGAGCGGGCCGCCGTGGGCCGGACTATCAAGAGCGGCGTCGCGATGGCTGTAGAGGCGGTGAACCGGGAGGGTGGGATTGGGGGTGTCCCGGTCGAGGTCATCTACGAAGACGATCGGGATACGGAGCAGGGGGCTCGTGAGGCCTTGGGGAAGCTCGTGCAGGACCATCGGGTGGTGGCTGTCATCGGCGAACTCTTCAGTCGTTACGTCATGGCCAGCCGGGAGATCGTGGAGCAGGCGGGGGTCCCGTATCTGACGGGAGGGACCAGCCCGAGGACGACGGAACAGACGCGATGGATCTTCCGGGTCGGGGCGAGCGATGCGGTCCTGGCCGATCTTCTCGCCCGATATGCCGTCGGAGATCTGAAACTGAACAAGCTGGCAATTCTCCATGACCAGACGGGGATCCACAACGCCCGCGCCGAGATGGTCGTCAAGGTTTTCAAGGAAAGGTACGGGATCGAACCCTTGGTCCGTGCGGGATGGAAACCGGGCGACCGGGACTTCACCCCTCAACTCTCGCAGATCAAAGCACGTCCTGTACAAGCAATTCTTGCTCTTGGGGAGACCGGGGAAGCGGGGCCGTTTCTGCGGCAGGTGAACGCACTTGGGCTCCAGGCCCAGGTAATCGCTCACCGAGACTTCGGTACGAAACAGGCGCTGGAGGAGGCAGGTGGCGCGGCTGAGGGCGTCGTGATCGTGACTGAGTACATCCCGGCGCTGCAGGGGCCTGAGCGGCAGGCGTGGGCGAGAGCGTACCAGGAGCGGTACGGGATCGAGGGGAATGTCATCTCCGCCCAGTATTATGATGCCGTGCTCCTTCTGGCAGAGGCAACGAAGAGAGGCGGAGCGAGCCGAGAGGGTGTGAGGCTCGGTCTGGAACAGTTGAAAGGGTTCCGAGGCGTGATGGCCGACTACACCTTCGACGCGAAACGAAATGGCGTCCACCGGTTGTATGTCGCCGAGATCACTGCGGGGAGGCCCACGCTCGTCACGATCCTAGAGGAAAGCCTTTGAGGTAGTAGGAGGTTCACACGGTGCGCCCAAGGAATTCACAGGTGAGGAGGGACAAAGGAGGCCATGCGAGGCCGGAAGAGCCACATTTTTTTCTTGCACTTTCGTGCAGGAGGTGATAGACAATCACACTGCCATT
>CAZCMC010000359.1:0-1690 GCA_964499665.1 uncultured bacterium
AGCCTGAAGGCGAGGCGAAGTGGAGAGAGATGCCAGAGTTACAAGAAGACTGAAGACACCGCTCACAATCTGAGTAAACCCCCAAGCCAGGAAGGCCCGCTCTTCGTTTCCCCCTGTAACATCTTCTCCTCCAACCTTTATCCTTTTCCCAGCAAATGCGCGTCCATCTCCTTTTGGGCTTCGCGAAGCGTCACGTAGGGCGTTCGCTTGCTGACCTGCTCCTGCCGGTGGCCGCAGCCGGAGCACTGCATGACGTACACCGCCTCCAGATAATAGTGTCCGCAGTTGGGATCGGCGGGATCGTCCGCGAGCGCGATCCGATCGAAGGAATCGATGCGAAGGAGAGGAGGATCGTCACGGTGACATCGGGTGCAACGGAACTGGTCCGCTCGTTCGGCCAATTAATGCCTCCTGCGCTTAAGGGCCGACACGGCTCGCGCCGCGTCGGCTCCTCTTTGCTGGCGGAACAGCAACTGTCTCAATGACGGCGAATCGCGGCAACAGGTATCCTGCCCTCGGCCAGCAACGCCTGCGTTCCCCTACTCCGCTGCGCGTCCCGTCCGGGCTGGATCGCGGCCAAACGCCCCTTCCACGGCACGAGGTCGAACCGCTCGCCCTTCGGGTGCGCTTCATACGTGTCGATCAGGTCGCGGTAGAACTTGACGATGGCGCCCACGAGGGACACGGCGTACTCGCGGCCCTGGATCTTCAGGCAGTGGACACCTAGGTCGATCAGGTGCGGGATATCGTCCAAGAGGAAGAATGCGTCGTTCTTGAGGGCGACGTGGTCCTCCCACTTGGTGTCGCCGCTGTAGAGCTGCCAGTCCTCCAAACAGACCCTGTAATCAAGGCCACCCCGGTTCGGGCTCCCCTTGAAGAGGTCTTTGCCTCCATCGTCGATCGTTCGCTCAAGCCGATGATAGGGTGACATCCAGCACTTACCGAGATAGGTGTAACAGTAGTTGGCGTGGATCAGGATCTCGATCCCAACGTCGAGCTGCTCCTTGCGGGAGGAAAGCTCCTTGAGGGTCAGTTTCGTGTCCGCCACCACCTGCGAGACGCCGATCTCCCGATAGAAGGCCACGTCAGCGTTGTTCAAGATGTTGGCCCCGATGCTGGCGTGGATGGTCAACTCGGGGAAGTGCCGGTGGACGACCGCAATCGCCCCGACATCGGTCATAATGGCCCCATCGGCACCGTACCCAACGAGGGTCTCCATTCGGCGTAAGAGGTCCGGGATCTCGCTGGACTGCATGTTTGTGTTGAAGGCCACCCGGAGCTTCGCGCCGCCATCGTGGGCGATCCGGACCGACTCACGCAGAGAGGCGTCGTCCATCTCGAAGGCGTCCCGGCGGCGGCTCCATCCCCGTGGTCCGACGTAGATGGCGTTCGCCCCGCTCCTGACGGCCTCCTCGACCATCTCCAGATTGCCAGCAGGAGCTAACAGCTCTATCATCGAATACACTCCTTTCGCCTGATGATCAGATGGCGTCTGCACCTGGACGCCGCACGGCCGAAGCCACCGCCTCGGGCCGCACGCCCAAGTACTCCATCCCGGACTTGCCGAAGTAAAAGCCGTTGCAGAGGCCGACCCGAGCATGGCTTCTGAGCGTGTTCCACCACCCCTCTTCAATGCCGTTCATTCCTGCGACAGTTTGCTTCAGCGCCTCACGGTAGACCCTGCCGACCT
>CAZCMC010000360.1:0-1671 GCA_964499665.1 uncultured bacterium
TTCACGCCGCTTGCCCCCCGCCGGCCAGGAGGTACAGCAGCGCCATCCGAACTGCGACCCCGTTCTCGACCTGATTGAGGATCAGTGAATAGGGGCCGTCGGCGACCTCCGGCGCAATCTCCACACCACGATTGAGCGGGCCGGGATGCATGATCAGCACGTCGGACTTCGCGCCCTTCAGCCGCGGGAGCGTAAGACCGAACAGACGCGAGTACTCGCGCAACGAAGGGAACAGGCCGGCCTGCTGCCGCTCGAGCTGCAGCCTGAGCATCATGATAATGTCCACATCGGCGATGGCCCGCTCGAGGTCTGTGAAGACCTCCACGCCAAGTCGGTCGATGAAGCAGGGCAACATCGTCCTCGGCCCCGCGACCCGCACCTCCATTCCCACCTTCCGCATCCCGTGGATGTTGCTCCTGGCCACCCTGCTGTGAGCGATGTCGCCCACAATGGCGGCTTTGAGTCCCTCCAGACGCCCCTTCTTCTCTCGGATGGTAAACAGGTCGAGGAGGGCTTGGCTGGGATGCTCGTGGGCTCCATCCCCGGCGTTGATGACCGACGCGGCGAGCTGCTTGGCCAGGAATTCGGCAGCCCCGGACGCCGGATGGCGAAGGACGACGATGTCCGGGTGCATCGCCTGCAGCGTCAGGCCGGTATCCTTCAAACTCTCACCCTTTGCCACCGAACTCGACGAGGTCGAGACGTTGATCACGTCGGCACTCAGCCACTTCCCCGCGATCTCAAAGGACGTCCGCGTCCGAGTGCTGGCTTCGTAGAAGAGGTTGATCAACGTCTTGCCACGCAGCGCCGGCACCTTCTTGATGTCGCGGCCGGCCACCTGCTTCATCGACTCTGCCGTGTCCAGGATCAGCCGGATCTCGTCAGCCGTCAGGTCCTGCATGCGTAAGAGGTCTTTTCGCGCGAGGCCCATCGCCCTCTCCCCTACCCCTTCACAATCAGTACGCCGTCCACCCCGTCCTCCTCTGTCAGCAGGACCTGGACCTGCTCCTGGCGGGACGTTGGAACGTTCTTCCCGACGTAATCGGCGCGGATCGGCAGCTCCCGATGACCGCGGTCCACGAGGACGGCAAGCTGAATCAGTCGGGGCCGGCCGAGGTCGATCAGGCTGTCCAGCGCAGCCCGGATGGTCCGGCCGGTGTAGAGGACGTCGTCCACCAAAACGACCCGTCTTTCGTTGATCGGGAAGGGGATATCGGTCTTCCGGACCACCGGCTGGAGTCCGACCCTCCCCAAGTCATCCCGATACAGCGTCACATCCAAGGTCCCTACCGGAATGTCAGCCCCGTCGATGATCTTCAATTCCTGGGCGATCCGCCTGGCCAGGTCCACCCCTCGGCTACGGAGACCGATCAAAACGAGGTCGTTTGTCCCCTTGTTTCGCTCGACGATCTCATGGGCGATCCTGGTCACTGCCCGCTGGATGCCGGCTTGATCCAGGATCTGGGCCTTTTCATTGAGTTCAGCGGCCATGAGGTTCAGGGCATAAAAAAACCCCCTCACCATCCGGTGAGGAGGTTGTCAAAGTACGACCGACGACAATGACCTGGGGAACTCCCACTCGACCCCCTTTTCGAACCTCACTGAGTTCGATTAAAAGGTTTTCTTATCATAACAAGAAGCACGTTATTGTCAAGAGAATTTTCCGAACCG
>CAZCMC010000361.1:0-1660 GCA_964499665.1 uncultured bacterium
CCATCGCGCTTGGGGGCCCCTTGAAAAAAACAAGAGGCACCCCTGTAATGCCGGGGTGCCTCTCGGCTCGTCTTACGCCTGACGAAGAGGGATTACCCTTGCCCTACGACAGTAACATGCATCAGCGCCGTCGGCGTTCTCGTACCGGCCAACTCAAGCTAATATAGTTTGGACGGTGCGATCCTGCTTGTGTTACTTAGATCACCAATCTCCTGACCTATCGTCATCCGAGGGAAAAGAATCAGGCGACTCCTCCTCGCTCCGGGGCTGGTCCATCTGAGGTTGCTCCTCCTGAGTTTGGGGCTGATCTTGCACCACAGACTTGCCCTCTGCCCCTGATGACTGCTCATCAGTAGGCTGGATGATCGAAGGGGTCGGCTGGTCGTAGTCCTTAGCCGAGACCACGCCGGCCAGCAGGGTCGCGAAGGCGAGTATCGCCGAAATGGCTATCAGCTTTTTCATCGGTTTGACCTCCTTTTCATTGGGTTCACTTGACCAGGGCGAGCTCTACCATTCCCCTGAGCTGCTCGACGTCACAGGGCTTGGAGAGGACAGCAAAGGCCCCTAGCATCAGGGCCCTCGACCGAACCTCCGGATCGGTATGGGCAGTGATAAGGACCACCTTAATCCACGGGCAATCCGCCTTGATCCTCGACAACAGCTCAATGCCATTCATCTCGGGCATCACCAGATCGGTGACCACCAGATCGTATGAGAACCATGCTCGACACAACAGCAGCCACGCCCACTTCCCATCGCTGGCGGTATGAACCGTATGCCCTTGCGCTTTCAACACATCCGCAAGGACCCGGCGGCTGGGCTCGCTGTCATCGACCACCAGGATTCTGGTCCCTGTTACCATGCCCGCCTCCTGCCTCGTCAATGCCGATCTGAAAGAACACTAGAGGCAAGCACCGTGCCATATCCTGGGAAAATCCAAGGCCGTTTGGGACACACGTTAAACGGCCTTGGATAAAGGAGATTTGGTCTACAGCTTCGGAGTCCCTTGACAACCCTCCTTCTCCTCGATGTCCACTCTGTCACAAGGGGGCCGAAGCCGACGGGACGAAATCCAAATATCGCACGGGGTTACATCGTTGAGGCGATTTCGAGTGGAGCTGTGGCAACTTGCCTCATTCCTCTCGTGGCCCCAGATCGATCTGGTAACGCTCCGAGAGGCGGTAGAGGGTTCGCCGATGGACGCCGAGAAGCTGCGCCGCCAGCGTCTTGTTTCCCCCGGCCACTCTTAACATACGCTGAATATGCTGTCTCTCCAGCTCCCTCAGAGTCAGGGATTGTCCAGACGAAGCTCCTTCACCAGCCTCCTTCCGGAGCTTCGCCGGGAGGTCCTCAGGCAGGAGGACGGGGCTCCCGGTAAGGGCAACCCCCCGCTCAATGACATGCTCCAGCTCCCTGACGTTGCCGGGCCAATCATGCGCGCACAAGAGGACCATGGCCTCGGGCGAGATGTGCGAGATCTGCTTTTTATTCTGCCGGGCGTACTTAGCGAGGAAATGCTCAGCCAAAAGGGGGATGTCGTCCTTCCGTTCCCGCAGCGGAGGCAGGGGAATTGCCACGACGCTCAGGCGGTAGAACAGGTCCTCACGGAATCTCCCTTCCCTTACCAGTGTCTCCAGATCTCGATTGGTGGCGGCGATCA
>CAZCMC010000362.1:0-1631 GCA_964499665.1 uncultured bacterium
AGTTGTTAGCACTCTATTGAGGTGAGTGCTAACAGGGTCATCCCCTGCGTCTGTGAATATCGCCTGTTGAATACCTCATGACAAACCGCATCGTAGGGACCGGAGCATGTGTGCTCCGCCGAGAAAGGAGTGAGCGACCGTGAAGTTCAAGCCGCTGCATGACCGGATACTTGTGAGGCGCCTGGAGGAGAAGGAGGCCAAGAAGGGCGGGATCATCATCCCTGATACCGCCAAAGAGAAACCCCAGGAGGGTGAGGTCATCGCCGTCGGGCCCGGCAAGGTCGGGGACGACGGGAAGAGGCAGCCGATGGACGTGAAGGTCGGCGATAAGATCCTCTTTGGAAAATACTCCGGCTCGGAGATCAAGCTGAAAGATGAAGAATTGCTGATCATGCGGGAAGAAGACGTCCTGGGAATCCTTCATTAACCGGTTTCCGGGGTCCGATTCAACGCGATCGTCATCCAGCGGTAAACGACTAACACAGGTTGAAGAGGGAGGGTGATATGCCCGCGAAGATGTTGTTGTTCGATGAAGAGGCTCGGCGCAAGATACTGAAGGGCGTGGACGCCCTGGCCGCCGCCGTCAAGGTGACCCTGGGCCCGAAGGGCCGCAACGTGATCCTGGATAAGAAGTTCGGCGCCCCGACCATCACGAAGGACGGGGTTACAGTGGCCAAGGAGATCGAGCTTGAAGATCACTTTGAGAATATGGGCGCCCAGATGGTGAAGGAGGTTGCCAGCAAAACCTCCGATGTGGCCGGCGACGGCACCACCACCGCCACCGTGCTGGCCCAGGCCATCTTCCGAGAGGGGATCAAGAACGTCACGGCGGGCGCCAACCCGATGGCGCTGAAGCGGGGGATTGAGAAGGCCGTCGATGCCGTCGTGGACGAGCTCAAGAAGATCTCGAAGCCGACCAAGGGGAAGAAGGAGATCTCTCAGGTCGCGACCATCTCGGCCAACAACGACAAGACGATCGGCGATCTGATCGCCGACGCGATGGAGAAGGTCGGGAAAGATGGTGTCATCACCGTCGAGGAAGCCAAGAGTATGGACACGACCCTCGAGGTGGTTGAGGGGATGCAGTTTGACCGAGGGTACCTCTCGCCGTACTTCGTGACCGACCCCGAGCGAATGGAGGTGGTCATGGAGAACTCCCTGATCCTGATCCATGAGAAGAAGATCAGCAATCTCAAGGATCTCCTGCCTATCCTCGAGCAGATCGCCAAGATGGGCAAGCCGCTGCTGGTGATCGCTGAGGAGGTGGAAGGAGAGGCGCTCGCCACCCTGGTCGTGAACAAGCTGCGGGGGACACTGAGCACCGCGTCGGTGAAAGCCCCGGGCTTCGGCGACCGACGCAAGGAGATGTTGCAGGATATCGCGGTGCTGACCGGGGGGGCGGTGGTCTCCGAAGAGTTGGGGATCAAGCTGGAAAACATCAAGCTGGAAGACCTCGGCAAGGCCAAGAAGGTGGTGATCGACAAGGAGAACACCACCCTCATCGAGGGGGGGGGCTCGCAGAAGGAGATCGAGGGCCGCATCAAGCAGATCCGTACCCAGATCGAGGAGACCACTTCGGACTACGACAAGGAGAAGCTGCAGGAGCGGCTGGCCAAGCTGGCTGGCGGCGT
>CAZCMC010000363.1:0-1605 GCA_964499665.1 uncultured bacterium
TCTCCCTCACCATCTCGCCCAAGTCGCCTCCTCCGGCCAAAAGCGAATAACTCCCCCGTCGGGAACTTTTCCTTGCCGGAGCTGTCCTATCCAGCAGACCGGCTCGCATGGGGCGGGCCGTCATCAGAATGGAGGGACAGTCATGTGGAAGAAGCTGGGCAGATTGGGTACTCTCATGGGCGCCGCCGCTCTAGTTGTTGCGGCGGCCTCCGGTGATGCCGCACCCACACGAGGAAGGTCGACGGGCATCGCGATATCGCAGGAGACGCAGAAAGAGGTGGCGATTACGATCTACAACGGCAACCTCGGGCTCGTCAAGGATATCCGGGAGGTGAGCCTACCCGCGGGGGCGCATGAGGTCAAGTTTATGGACGTCGCCGGCCAGATCGATCCCACGACGGTCCATCTCAAATCGCTGACCGACCCCTCCGCCCTTCGGGTCCTGGAGCAGAACTATGAGTATGACCTGCTGAGCCCCCAAAAACTCATGGACAAGTATGTAGGGAAGAACGTCAGGCTCGTGACGTCGGACGGGAGTCTCATCGATGCCGTCCTGCTCAGTAACAACGGCGGGCCGATCTACCAGATCAACGGCCAGATCCATCTCGGCTATCCGGGGCGGTTGGTCCTTCCGGACGTCCCGGGCGGGTTGATCTCGAAGCCGACCCTCGTCTGGTTGATGCAGAATGGTTCGGTGGCGCCTCAGCGCGTGGAGGCCTCGTACCTCACCAAAGGAATTAACTGGAAGGCGGACTACGTGATCGTGCTTGATGCGGCCGACGCCAGCGGCGACCTCTCCGGTTGGGTGACGATCGACAATCGGAGCGGCGCCACCTACGGCAACGCGGTGCTCAAACTGGTAGCTGGCGACGTGCACCGCGCCCCCACGTCACAGCAGCTCAACGAGATGCACAGAGACGTCAATGCCAAGGCCGCGTTGGGCGCGACCGCATTCAGGGAGGAGAGTTTCTTCGAGTACCACCTCTACTCATTGGAGGGCCGGACCACGGTCAAGGACAACCAGACAAAACAGATCAGCCTGCTCAACGCCGCCGACATTCCAATCCTGAAGGAATTCCGGTACTTCGGTTCGTCCCAGTATTACAGAGGCCAGTACGGCACGCCGCTTTCGAACCAGAAGGTCGGAGTATTCCTGGACATCGCCAATACAGAGCCGAACCACCTTGGCATCCCGCTCCCGAAGGGGGTCGTCAGGGTCTATAAGGCAGACCGGGATGGAGGGCTACAGTTCATCGGCGAGGACACCATCGACCACACCCCGAAGGACGAAAAGGTCAAGATCAAGATGGGCGAAGCGTTCGACGTTGTGGGCGAACGGACGCAGAAAGACTGGCGGAAAATCGGCTCGGGGGTCTATGAGACCGAGTGGGAGATCCAGCTCAGGAACCACAAAGAGGAGGCGGTCCAGGTGACCATCCTGGAGCCGGTCCCCGGCGACTGGCAGGTCCTGAAGACCAGCCATCCTTACGAAAAGGTCGAGGCCCACACCCTCAAGTACAGAGTAAACGTCCCAAAAGACGGGAAGACAACGGTCGCATATCGGGTGCGGATGATCTGGTGAAATGTGGCCGGCAATGGGTTCAG
>CAZCMC010000364.1:0-1600 GCA_964499665.1 uncultured bacterium
CATGTGGGCGAGCATTGCCCAGTTCAGGTGGATCGACGCAGTGGACGTCGTGATCGTGGCGTTCGCGGTCTATCAGCTCTTACTGATGTTCAAGGGGACGAAAGCCGTTCAAATGATCATGGGCCTGGTACTCGTCTACTTCGCCTCAAGGATCGCGCTCAAGGGCGGTCTGTTGACGGTCAACTGGGTCCTACAGAACCTCCTCGGGGTCTGGTTCCTCCTGATCATCATCCTGTTCCAGCCGGAACTCCGACGCGCCCTGGCCAGCTTCGGGCTTCGCTCCAGGCTCCTTCGCGCCTTCGCCAGACACGAGGAGGCGCATATGATCGACGATATCGTTCGAACTGCCAGCTCCTTGGCCGCCAAGAAGATCGGAGCAATCATCGTCTTGGAGCGGGAGACGAAGCTCTCCGACTCTATCGAGTCCGGCGTACGAATTGACGCGACGTTGTCGAAGCGACTGCTGGAATCGATCTTCAATCCCGGCTCGCCGTTGCACGACGGAGCAGTTATCGTCCAACGCGGACGAGTGGCTGCGGCCTCGTGTTTCCTCCCGTTGAGCCTGAATCCCGATGTGGGCGAGGAGTTCGGGACCCGCCACCGTGCGGCCATCGGACTGACGGAGGAGACCGATGCCCTCGTCATCGTCGTGTCGGAGGAGACCGGGAGCGTCTCCCTCGTCAGAGCGGGGACCATCAGTCAAGACCTCGATGCCACGGCGTTGCGACGGCTCCTGGGCAAGCTGTTGGAGCCTCGGCGTGAGGGCCCTCTGGAGCCGAAGCCGAGGGAGGCCGCTGTGCCCTCCGCCGCCCCGCAGCCTGAAAAACCGTGAGGAGCCTCCGGCTTCACGGCACACACGCACACGAGACAACGTCCCATTCGCGCTTCCTTTCCCATGAGCGGGGAAGGGGAGGATGGGGGGCATCTCCAAAGCAGAAATGATGAAAGAAGGGCTGTTTCGCAACCTCGGTCTCAAACTCTTCTCCCTGTGTCTTGCCTTCGCGCTCTGGTTGGTCGTTGCAGGAGAGCAGAGGGAGGATCACACGCTGAAAGTCCCGTTGAAGCTCACACGCCTTCCGGAGAGGATGGTACTCGTCAATGACCCGGGAGACTTCGTGACGGTGAGGCTGCGCGGTCCGAAGAGCCTGGTGAGTGGCCTGCCCCCCGATGAGGTGAACCTGAATCTCGAACTCTCGCGGCTTGTGGAGGGAGAGAATCTGGTGGGTGTCAGGGTCGAGGAGATACAGGTCCCTCGTGGGGTGGAGGTTCTCCAGGCCTCCCCGAAGGTGGTGCGGTTGGTCTTGGAGTCGATGGCAGATCGAGAGGTGCGGGTTGCGGCCCGGGTGGAAGGAACGCCGGCGGCGGGGCACTATTTCAGACGGGCCTCTGCGCGCCCGGATCGTGTCCGGGTGGTAGGGCCAAAGAGCGAAGTGAGGCGAGTCACCCGGGTCTATACGGCGACCGTCAGCATCGAGGGGCGATCTCGCGACTTCGCCGTTTGGACGACTCTCGAGCCGGTCGGGAAATCTGTGAAGGTGGACGGAGCCGATTCCGTCCAGGTGTCTGTTGAGATAGGGGGGGGCGGCAGGCGCCAGTCGTC
>CAZCMC010000365.1:0-1600 GCA_964499665.1 uncultured bacterium
CGGGTCTCCTGTGGCTCGATGACCTCATCGATGTAGCCGCGCTCCGCGGCGACATAGGGGTTGGCAAACATTTCCAGAAATTCCGCAACCTTTTCCTTGCGGAAGGCAGCGGGATCGGCCTCCTCCGCAATCTTTCGCTTATAGAGGATGTTGACCGCCCCCTCGGGTCCCATCACGGCGATCTCGGCCGTCGGATAGGCGAAGTTGATGTCGGCCCGCATGTGCTTGCTGCCCATCACGCAATAGGCGCCCCCGTAAGCCTTTCGCGTGATGACCGTCACCTTAGGCACCGTTGCCTCGCCGTACGCGTACAGCAGCTTTGCGCCGTGCTTGATGATTCCACCCAGCTCCTGGGCGGTGCCAGGGAGGTAGCCCGGGACATCTTCCAGGGTGATGATCGGGATGTTGAAGGCATCGCAGAACCGGATGAATCGGGCCGCTTTGATGGAGGAACCGATGTCGAGGCAGCCGGCCAGCACCGCAGGCTGATTGGCGACAAACCCGACCGACTGCCCGTCCAGGCGGGCGAAGCCAATGACGATGTTCTGGGCGAAGTGCTCCTGAACCTCGAAGAAGTCGCCATCGTCCACCACCATCCGGATCAGCTCCTTCATGTCGTACGGTTTGTTGGGGTGCTCGGGGACCAGCGTGTTCAGGGCTTCGTCTCGTCGCTCGGGATCATCCCGTGTCTCCCGACGAGGCGGGTCTTCTATATTGTTCTGGGGGAGGTACGAAAGAAGCTCCCTGATCGAGGCCAGACACTCTTCCTCCGAATCGATGGCAAAATGGGCCACGCCCGATATGGCGTTATGGGTCATGGCGCCGCCCAGCTCCTCAAAGGTGACCTCCTCATTGAGGACGGTCTTGATCACGTCAGGGCCCGTGACGAACATGTGGCTGGTGTGTTTCACCATGAAGCAGAAATCCATCAAGGCGGGGGAATACACCGCGCCGCCGGCGCACGGCCCCAAGATGGCCGCGATCTGCGGGATCACGCCCGAGGCGAGTGTGTTTCGGAGGAAGATATCGGCATACGCCGCCAGCGAGACGACGCCCTCCTGGATCCGGGCGCCCCCCGAGTCGTTCAGGCCGATGATCGGTGCCCCCATCCTCAGCGCCAGCTCCATCACCTTACAGATCTTGGCTGCCTGCGCGCCGCTGAGACTGCCGCCGAAGACGGTGAAATCCTGGGCGAAGACATAGACCTGTCGCCCGTCGATCGCCCCGTAGCCGATGACGACCCCGTCTCCGGGAATCCGCTGGCGCTCCATGCCGAAGTCGTGGCATTGGTGGGTCACCAGAGCATCGAGCTCGTTGAAGCTTCCCTTGTCAAGCAGGAGCTCGACCCGCTCACGGGCAGTCAGTTTCCCCCCCTGGTGCTGTTTCTCGATCCGATCTTTGCCGCCCCCCACAAGGGCGGCCTCACGGCGGCGGCGGAGCTCTGCGAATCTGTCTTTGTGCTGTTCTCCCGCCATCTTCCCTCCCTTCCTCATCTCCTCGGTCGTGAACAGTCCGGTCCAGCGGAACACGGAGGCAACATATCACGTCATCCGGGGCGTCGAACAGGAAGACCGGGTACCTCTACGAACGTTACGAAAAG
>CAZCMC010000366.1:0-1546 GCA_964499665.1 uncultured bacterium
TGAGCATTGGATTGATCGGCAAGAAGGTCGGGATGACGCAACTGTTCGACGAGAACGGCAAGGTCGTCCCTGTGACCGTCATAGAGGCTGGCCCATGTCCGGTGGTGCAGCGGAAGACCGCCGCCAGTGACGGCTATGAGGCGATCCAGATCGGCTTTTGGCCACAGCTCAAGGCGAAGAGGGTCACCAGGCCGATGAGGGGCCACTTCGAGAATGCCAAGGTGGCTCCGCAGAAACACCTTCGAGAGTTCCGGCTCGGCCCGGCGGCCCCCTCTGGGTACACTGTCGGCCAGGTGTTGACCGTTGCGCTCTTCGAGGTGGGAGAGAAGGTCCGGGTGACCGGGACCTCGAAGGGGAAGGGGTTTCAGGGCGGGGTCAAGCGGTGGGGGTTCCGTGGCGGTCCGGCAACGCACGGCTCCATGTTCCATCGGGCCCCCGGCTCCATCGGCGCGTCCTCCTTTCCCTCTCGAGTCTTCAAGGGGCATCATATGCCGGGGCGAATGGGTGGAGAACTGACGACCGTCAAGGGCCTGAAGGTGGTCAAGATTATCCTCGAGCAGAACCTCCTCCTGGTGAGAGGCGCCGTCCAGGGCCCTGCGGGCGGCCTGCTCACCATCCTGAAGCGAAGATAACCCGATGGCGCAGAAGATCGCCCAGATTGTGGATATGAACAACGCGATGGCAGGGGAGGTCGCCCTCGACGAGGGGGTATTCGGCGCCGTCGTAAGACCGCACCTGGTTCACGATGTGGTCAGGATGCAACTTGCCAAGCGCCGACGGGGGACCGCCTCGACTCGCACGCGATCGGAAGTCCGAGGGGGCGGAAAGAAGCCTTGGAAACAGAAGGGAACGGGCCGGGCTCGGGCCGGGACGATCCGCTCGCCGTTGTGGCGAGGAGGCGGGACCGTTTTCGGGCCGACGCCCAGGAGCTACGCCTACCTCGTCCCGAGGCGGGTCAGGGCTGCTGCGCTTCGCGCCGCCCTCTCCTTGAAGGCTCAGGCAGGTCGCCTCATCGTCCTGGAGAACCTCGCCCAGGAGCGCCCGAGCACCAAAGGGTTCAAGGCGTTGCTCCAAAGGTTGGGGGTCAAGGGGCGGGTCTTGATCGTGACGGATCGAGTGCAGGGAGACGATGTGGCCACCAAGTCCTGCAGCAATCTTCGGGATGTCCTGCTGCTCCCCGTGCAAGGGCTCAATGTCTATGATCTCCTCAAGCACGAGACCTTGATCATCACTCGGGCAGCGCTCGGCATGGTGGAGGAGGCGTGGAAGCCGTGAGGGAGCCTCATCAGATCATCCACCGCCCTATCATCACGGAGAAGGGGACCGAGTTGAAGGACCAGGTCAACCAGTACCTCTTCGAGGTGGCCCGTGATGCAAACAAGATTGAGATCAAGCGTGCCGTTGAAACGCTCTTTCGCGTGAAAGTTCTCCAGGTCCGCACCCTCTCGATGAAGGGCAAGAATAAGAAGGTCGGCCGCTTTGTCGGTCGGACCCCTGATTGGAAGAAAGCGGTGGCGACCCTGAAGGAAGGGGACAGCATCGAGTT
>CAZCMC010000367.1:0-1535 GCA_964499665.1 uncultured bacterium
CAGATGCGTCACTCACTCACCGCTACTATCCTTGTCCTAGCCTTGGTTGCACAGTTTGGCTGCGCCAGCAGCAGATCCGGTCCTGCCGTTCTTCCACCTCCGCCCGGAGAGGCCGTCCGTTCGGGGCTCGGTAAGGTGGCCGTCACGTCCGGACGCTTCGCACCGACGCTCGATATCGTGGGCGGTCCGGCGAAGGGTGCGGGCGAGGGTGCCGGAAGAGGCGCAGGGCTCGGTGCCGTCGGCGCCCTCGCTGTTGGCGCTAGCGGAGGGGGATTCTTTGCCATTCTTGGCATCATGGTCGCACCCGTGGCCGCGGTGGTGGGGGCTATCGCCGGGGCCAGCATGGCAGAGCCTGCCGGCAAGGTCGAGGAACGAGAGGCCACTGCCCGCGAGATTGCCGCGGCTCAGAGGATCCAGGATGACCTCCGGGATCGCGTGGTCGCCATCGGCCGCGCCCAGACGCCCCATACACTCACCGTGTTGGCCGACCGAGGTCCGAGCGCGGCCGGCGAGCGGCCCGACTATCGTCCGCTGTCGCAGGAAGGCATTCAGACGGTGCTCGAGGTCAGGGTAGAGAGTGTAACGCTCGGGGGCTCGGGGAGGACGATCGATCCGCCCCTCTGGCTGGTCATGACCGTGAACACGCGGCTGGTCCGCACGGTTGACAATGCCGAAATCTACGCGAACTCGCTCACCTACACTGGTGAGAAGGGCCGGACCCTGGCGGAGTGGGTCGGTGGCCCGGAGGGCTTCCGGGATGAACTCGATCGAGCCTACGCGATCCTCGCCGAGAAGACCGTGGAGGAGGTTTTCCTCCTCGTCCTCTTCCCGTCGCGAGGCAAGGGCTAAGCCAAGTCTCCTCCAGGCGGTGCCATGCCGGCGATTGGCATCCCGCGCTGGGGCGCGGAGGCTAGTGTCCATCGTCCTCCTGTCCCTCGCGGGTTGCGCCACACCGGTCGCCGGACTCCGCCCCCTGTACCCAGAGGTCGGTCGGAACCTCCCGCAGGTCGATTTTCTTCAGCCCATGCTCCGGTGGGAGGCCTTCCCACGGCCTGCCGATCTCGAAGGGGATCGAGATGGATGGCTGAGTCGCATCCGCGACGTGACCTACGATCTGCGGATCTGGAAGGTGGGACGGGTCTCTTTTCTGTGGTATTATCCCGGCGAGCTGATCTATTCGAGGAACGCACTACCAGTGCCGACGCACAGGATCGAAACGAGACTTGAGCCAACCACCAGCTATCTCTGGAGTGTTCGTGCACGCTTCGACCTCGACGGGCAACAGAGAGTGACGGAATGGGGCGTACTTCTGGAATCCCGTGGCCAAAAATTCGATCCCCGAACTGCGCAAATTCCGCTACGAGGCTTTTATCCCTTCTACACGCCGTCAGGGGAGCCCTGAGCCTCCTGGCACTTCTAACCTTTCTCCAGACCACATTCCGTGTCGCTGCTGAGCGTGGTGGGTTAGGTCAGGCAGTGTAGATTACACCCCCGTAATGTGCACTTCGTAGCCCTCTCCTCAAGAAGCTGCCCCC
>CAZCMC010000368.1:0-1531 GCA_964499665.1 uncultured bacterium
GCTAGACCTTGTCCAAGCGTGAATGGACTCGTGTCATCGCACGATTCTTGTGGAAGTACTCGAAATGCCTCGGTATCTTGCGAGTGATGAGTTCCATAGCTCTCACAGACAAGGAGGCATTTCGAGTGAACGATTATACACGCAGACTGGTGACCAACGGCAAGCGACGGATCCAGTACCGACTCCGGGATCGCACGTGGGATGCTCAGGCAGACCCGATGCTATCGGCGAGCAACATTCAATACGAGATGGCCGATAGGACACGGGGTCTTGCCGTGGGCGGCATCGGGATGATGCACTTGTTGGCTCGACGTACGGGGCTGATCGAAGCCGTGGACAAGGCGTTGCACCTGTTGAAGGTTTACCTGCCGTACCACGAATCGGACCATGTGCTCAACATGGCCTACAACACCCTGAGCGGTGGGACGTGCTTGGAGGATATCGAGCTGAGGCGCAACGACGAGGTGTACCTCGACGCGCTGGGTGCGCAGCGCATCCCGGACCCGACGACGGAAGGGGACTTCTGCCGGCGGTTCGCCGAAGATCACATCGAGGCTTTGATGGAGGCGATCAACGAGGTGCGCCTGAAGGTGTGGCGTCAGCAGCCCGAGGAGTTCTTCGAGGAAGCGGTGCTGGACGCGGACGGGACGCTGGCTCCGACCACGGGTGAGTGCAAGCAGGGCATGGACATTTCGTATGAGGGTGTGTGGGGCTACCACCCGTTGGTGATCTCACTGGCCAACACCAAGGAGCCGCTGTATCTGGTGAACCGTAGCGGCAACCGGCCCTCGCACGAGGGGGCGTCGGGCCGTTTCGACCAGGCCATCGCGAAGTGCCGGACAGCAGGGTTTCGCAAGATCTTGCTGCGCGGAGACACCGACTTCAGCCAGACGCGGTACCTGGACGGGTGGGATGACCAGGGCGTGGGGTTCATCTTCGGCATCGACGCGATGCCGAACCTGGTGGCCAAGGCCGAGGCCCTGGCGCAGAGGCGCTGGAAGAGCCTGAAGCGCACGGCGAAGTACGAAGTGGCAACCGAGCCGCGAGAGCGCCCCGACAACGTCAAGGAGCAGATCGTGCGCGAGCGCGGTTTCACGAACATCCGCCTGAAATCCGAGCAGGTGGCGGAGTTTGCCTACAGGCCCGGGGCCTGCGATCGGGACCACCGCGTCGTGGTGGTGCGCAAGAACCTGTCGGTGGAGAAGGGCGAGCTGGCGCTGTTTGACGACATCCGGTACTTCTTCTACATCACCAACCGGCCCGAGCCTCAAGAGCAGATCGTGTTTCAGGCCAACGAGCGCTGTGACCAGGAGAACCTCATCGATCAGCTCAAGAACGGCGTGAAGGCGCTACGGATGCCGGTGGGAGACCTCAACAGCAACTGGGCCTACATGGTGATGGTGGCGCTGGCCTGGACGCTGAAGGCGTGGTTCGCCCTGCTGCTTCCTCAAACCGGTCGCTGGGGGGACAAGTACGAGGCCGAGAAAAAGGCGGTCCTGAACATGGAGTTCAAGACCTTCCTGAACGCCTT
>CAZCMC010000369.1:0-1521 GCA_964499665.1 uncultured bacterium
GGGATTCAGTTCTATGGCTATCACGGCGTGGCTGAGGAGGAGCGGCGTCAGGGGCAACGGTTCCTCGTGGACGTCGAGTTGAGCATGGACCTGCGCCCGGCAGGCGGAAGCGATGAGCTATCGGCGTCTATCGACTATGCGGAGGTGCTGCGCCTGGTGAAGGAGATCGGAGAAAAGGAGCAGTACCGGCTGTTGGAGGCGCTCGCCGAGCGGGTTGCTACTGCGTTGCTGGAACGCTTTCCCGCGGCCGGCGTGCGCGTCCGGGCAAGCAAGCCCGCACCGCCCCTTCCGGGCGCGTTCGAGGCGGTGGGTGTGGAGATCTCACGACCATGAAGGGTGAACGAGCGTATATCGGTGTCGGATCGAACCTAGGGGACAGGATCGACCACTGCCAGAAGGCCATGGAGGCCATCTCACGCCTTCCAGGGATTACAGGGATGGTTCGCTCATCCCTCTACGAGACCGCACCGGTCCCCCCGGCCTCGGGCGGCTGGTTTGTCAACGGGGTGGCCTCGGCAGAGACGACGTTGCCCCCGGAGGCGTTGCTTCAAGAGTTGCAGCGACTCGAGCAAGTCATGGGCCGGCCGGCGGTCAGGGCACGGGGCGACGATCGGAGCATCGACCTCGACCTGCTCCTCGTCGGTTCGCACGTGGTGGAGCGACCGGACCTCGTTCTGCCCCACCCCCGACTTCATCTTCGCCGCTTTGTCCTGGTGCCGCTGTGCGAGCTCGCGCCAGGTCTTCGCCACCCGGTCCTGGGATTGACGATGCGTGAACTGCTCGATTGTCTCGACGATCCATCACATGTTCGAATGCTGGCGCGGGCAGTACACCCCGCAACCACGGCGTAAGTCTCGCGCCTTAACAGAGGGCCATGCCGAATCCCCGTTACATCGTGGTCGAGGGCCCGATCGGCGTCGGCAAGACGAGCCTTGCTGAATTGTTGGTCGAGCGGTTGCAGGCCAGGAAGTTGCTGGAGGGCCCAGAGGAGAACCCATTTCTCTCTCACTTCTACACCGACATGCGTCGCTACGCATTTCAAACACAACTCTATTTCCTCCTGAACCGGTTCCGCCAACAACAGGAACTGGTTCAGTTCGACCTTTTCAAACAGTCGCTGGTGAGCGATTATCTCTTTGCCAAGGACAAGATTTTCGCGTATCTTACTCTCGACGATAACGAGTTGGCTCTTTACGAGCGGCTGCACCCGCTTCTGGAGATGCGGGTACAGAAGCCGGATCTTGTCCTCTATCTCCAGGCCAGCACCGAGGTCTTGATGCGGCGGATTCAGATGCGGGCAAGGGCATACGAGCGGGAACTGGATCGGACGTATCTGGAAGATGTGAACGCGGCCTACAATCATTTCTTCTTCCACTACTCGGTGACGCCGTTGCTGGTGGTCAACACGAACGATATTGACTTTGTCAAACACAAGGAGGATTTCGAAGACCTGGTGAAACAGGTCGAGACGGTACGGGCAGGTACGCACTACTATGTGCCGCTCGGATCCCGCAGCTAGGG
>CAZCMC010000370.1:0-1510 GCA_964499665.1 uncultured bacterium
CGCGAGATGAGGTCAGTGCTCGAGCGCCTTCGCGGGGAATATCCGCTTGCCATCAGGGAGATCGATATTCGCGCCGATGCCTCGCTGCGTGATCGATTCGCCGAGGAGATCCCGGTGCTCTACCTCGATGGTCGCAAGGCCTTCAAGTATCGGGTGAGCGAAGCGGCGCTCCGCCGCAAGCTGACCTTCTTGCTTTGGCAGCGGTGGATTCTCGGAGTCGCGGCGAAGGAGACGAGCTGATGACGAAAACCATGGTATCCGTTGAAGAGCAATTTCGCCGGGCGCATCCGCGGTCGGAGGCACTGTTCCGTCGGGCCAAGGCGGCCATTGCGGGCGGCCTCACCCATGACATCCGGCATCTCCGGCCATTCCCCATCTACGTGGATAGGGCCGGCGGATCCAGGAAATGGGATGTCGATGGCCACGAGTTGATCGACTACTGGGTCGGTCATGGCGCGCTGTTCTTTGGACATGCGAACCCGACTGTCCAGCAGGCCGTCGGGAATCAACTCGGTCGCGGGACTCACTATGGTGCCTGTCACGAGCTCGAGGTGCGGTGGGCAGAGGCCGTACTCAAGCTGATGCCGCGCGCCGAGCGGGTCCGCTTTGTCGGGTCCGGCACCGAGGCGACGCTGCTGGCGATCCGGCTGGCCAGGGCTGCAACAGGCAAAGACAAGATCGTGAAGTTCGAAGGCCATTTTCATGGCTGGCATGACTACGCGGTCGCGGCGGTCCGCCCGCCGTTCGATCGTCCCATCTCGGCTGGCGTGCCCCAAGGCGTCCTCGCCGGCCTTCTGATCTGCCCGCCGAACGATTGGGACGCCTTCGTGGCTCTGACCTCCGGCAGGGACGACATCGCCGGCGTCATCCTCGAGCCGGGCGGTGGGAGCTCCGGAACCATCCCGACCGACCGAGGCTTCCTGGCGCGGCTGCGAGAGTTCACGCGGGCACAGGGCATGGTCCTGATCTTCGACGAAGTGATCACCGGGTTCCGATTCGCACCCGGGGGCGCGCAGCAGCGCTACGAGATCTATGCAGACCTGACCACTCTCGCCAAGATCCTGGCTGGCGGCCTGCCGGGCGGCGCCGTGGTCGGCGGCGCCGTGATCATGGACCAGTTGGCGTTCAGGGACGACTCGGTCTGGAACCGGGAAGATCGAGTCGCTCACGCCGGGACGTTCAACGCGAATCCGCTCTCTGCCGCCGCAGGCATTGCCACCCTGGAGCAGCTCGCCGACGGCCAGGCTCAGGCCAAGGCAGATCGCGCCGGAGAGATTCTGCGGACCGGAATCTCGGAGGTCATCGAGAGGCTCGCGGTGGATGCCTACGTCTATGGTGAGTCGTCGATCGTCAACCTCTTTCTCGGCCCGGGCCGGCATGGCCTTGGCGTCGGCCGCCCCGACTCACGGCTGGACCACCGAGTGCTCATGGGGCATCCGAACCTGGAAGCGTATCACATGCTGCGGTGTGCCCTGATCCTGCACGGCGTCGATCTTCCGCTCTTCCACGG